>CAXDKI010000032.1:0-7087 GCA_963990215.1 uncultured Flavobacteriales bacterium
TCCTCTACGTCTCGTGGGCTCGGAGATGTGTATAAGAGACAGGTGATAAACAAAGTATAACAGCATGGTCAATGCTGTATTTATTCATCCATTCTAACTTCTCATTTACAAAACCCCCTGAGAAATTTATTGGTCTAGACCAACTTCCTTGCCTCATGAATCTTTTATCTTTGTCAATCCAAAATAGCTTTTTTTTCCTCATAAAATCAGGAATCTGATGAGGCTCTGGAAGCATATGGCCGTGTGCGTTTATTCTCATTTGCCAGACACTTAATTAACTTATGTATTTTTCATCAACCTCCATAACCTCTCCGGTAACCGGACATGTTCTCAGGTTTTCATCAGAATAAAACTTCTTGAAAATCGGCAAAAAGTCCTTCTCGACATTTGTTAAATGAAAATATTCCTCATACAACAAATGATTAGCAGATTCTGAAAACCACAACAAACCATCTTTATGGTCTTTTTCTCTTTTTCTTTCAATTACTAACCCTATTGACCCTTCAGACCTAATAGGTGAATGTGGAATTTTTGCAGGAAGTAAAAATATCTCTCCTTCATTGACTTCATACTCTACTAACCTTCCGTTTTGCTGAGTTTTTACAACGATGTTTCCCTTGATCTGAAAAAAAAGCTCTTCTGTTTCATTATAATGATAATCCTTTCTAGCATTTGGACCTCCAACAATCATTACAATATAATCTCCTGATTCAACATATAGGTTTTTGTTGCCTACTGGAGGTTTTAATAATTCTCGATTTTCATCAATCCATTGATGAAGATTAAAAGGTTTTTTTATTATCATGTTTATTAGTTTTGGCAAAGCAGCAAGTTACACAAATTTGGCTATTTTTGATGATATGAATTTAGACCTGTCGAACAGAAATGCCTTGGTATGTGGGAGCACCCAAGGAATAGGAAAAGCTACTGCGTTAACGCTTGCTGCAATGGGTGCAAATGTGACTCTTATGGCCCGTAACGAAAAAAAACTGCAGACTGTTTTGTCTGAACTTGATACTTCGCAGGGGCAATCTCACAGCTATGCTTGTGCTGATTTTTCCAGTTTAGAAAATGTAAAATCAGCTTCGCAATCAATTACGGCAGACAAAAACATCCACATTCTAATTAACAATACAGGAGGTCCTGCTGGTGGCTCTATAACAGATGCTTCTACCGATGCTTTTGAATCTGCCTTTCAAATGCATTTGATATGCAATCAAATTTTAGCACAATCCGTAACACCTGGCATGAAATCAGATGGTTTCGGAAGAGTTGTGAATATTATTTCTACCTCTGTAAAAATTCCAATTGCAGGATTGGGTGTGTCAAATACTATTCGAGGAGCTGTGGCCTCATGGGCTAAAACTATGGCTAACGAATTAGGTCCGTTCGGAATTACTGTTAATAATGTTTTGCCCGGATTTACAGATACTAATAGGCTGAAAAATTTAATCGCCAAGAAAGCTGAAGATCAAGGATTGACGGAAGAACAAATAGCTAATGGAATGAAGGCTCAAATACCCGCTGCTCGATTTGCCCAAGCAGAAGAAGTGGCTAATGCGGCAGCCTTTTTATGCTCACCTGCTGCGGGTTATATCAACGGAATCAATGTGCCTGTAGATGGCGGAAGAACAGGGGCTTTGTAATGAAGAAGATTTACAACTATATAAACGGAGAGCTTCTTGCTCCAAAAAACGGAAATTACTTAGATAATTTAAGCCCTGTAAACGGACAGGTTTACTCCTGTATTCCTGATAGTGATCCTCAAGATGTAGAGATCGCTATTCAAGCAGCAAAAGAGGCTTTCCCTTATTGGAGCGGTTTAAGTAAACAAGAGCGATACGATCATTTAATGCGCCTTTCTAAAGGGATTAAAAGTCGTTTTGAAGAATTGGTAGATGCTGAAAGTTTTGACAATGGAAAGCCGCAATGGCTAGCTCGGCTGGTAGATATTCCAAGGGCTTCAGCCAATATAGAGTTCTTTGCTACAGCCTCTTTACATTACGCTTCCGAATTGCATGACATGGATGGAGGCGCACTAAACTACACCTTGCGTAAGCCAGTTGGTGTAGTAGGCTGTATCTCTCCTTGGAACTTACCTATTTATCTGTTGACTTGGAAAATAGCACCTGCTTTAGCTGCAGGTAATACGGTAGTGGCTAAGCCATCCGAATTAACACCAATGACTGCACATATATTAGGAGAAATCTGTCAAGAAATAAGTTTCCCGAAAGGTGTGTTGAATATTGTTCACGGACTAGGTCACAAAGTAGGCGATGCAATTACACGCCACCCTGACACGCCCATCATATCTTTCACCGGGGGGACAGTAACGGGCGCTAAGATTGCTGAAGTGGCCGCTCCAATGTTCAAGAAATTATCTTTGGAACTGGGTGGTAAAAATCCCAACATAGTTTTTGCTGATGCTGACTTTGACCTTGCTCTTGAAATGGCCGTTAAAGCCTCTTTTTCCAATCAAGGACAAATTTGTCTGTGTGGCTCTCGCTTATTTATAGAAAGACCTATTTATGACAAATTTAAAGCTGCCTTTGTAGAAAAAACAAAAGGATTAAAAGTGGGCAATCCTAAAGATGCTGACAGCAACTTAGGCGCTGTTGTTTCGGAGTCGCATATGAACAATATTTTAAGCCGAATTGAACAAGCTAAGCAAGAGGGCGGAACTGTTTTATGCGGTGGAGAAAGAGTGGTTCTTGAAGGTGATTTAGAAACGGGTTTTTATGTTGCTCCAACAATTATTGAGGGCTTGGATTACATGTGTCAAACCAATCAAGAAGAAATTTTTGGACCAGTAGTCACCATCACTCCTTTCGACTCCGAGAAAGAAGTTTTAGAAATGGCTAACAGCACTAAATATGGCTTAGCAGGAAGTGTGTTTACTCAAGATATTACTAAAGGACATAGGGTAGCAGGCGCAATTGACTCTGGAGTAGTGTGGATCAACACTTGGTTACTACGGGATTTACGCATCCCTTTTGGCGGCATGAAAAACTCAGGAGTAGGAAGAGAGGGCGGCTTTAAATCCCTTCAGTTCTTTACGGAAGAGAAGAATGTTTGCTTGAAGCTTTAATTACTCTACAACTAATTCATCTACAAAAAGCCAAGTAGTCCCCCCGGCTCCTAAATGCCAATCAGGACAAGTGCCATAATTTTTCGCTTTCACCCGAATATATCGGATGTTTTGACCGCCTATGTTTGTTTTGTAATCTTGTGTAAATGAGCCGTATTTGTTATCCGGAAAAGTGTTTATAACGCTTTCTGCTAAAGTGAATTTATCTCCATCTTCTGAAATCCAAAACTCTACAACTGGAGGGTAAAAGATCCATGATTTCAAATCCTGTAAGCAACCTAAAGACAAGGTTTTTACTGTTTGTGTTTTTCCTAAGTCAATCGTTGCTTGTAAATCTTCTCTATATCCTTGCCAACGACCTGTTCGGTAGCTATCTGTTCCTCTTAAATAATCGATTAAGGTTTTATCTCCTGCAGCAGCATATTGATTGGCATACTCGCTATCCAGCACAATGCTTCTTCCTCCATCAATCTGATAATATTCAGAAGTAACTGTTTGGCTTGACTTTCCTTCTTTTATTAAAACTGCTTTTAAAACCGCGTCTTTTTCAATGCGAATAGGCTTATTGTAAATAGGCGAGCTGTTTGTAGGGATACTTCCATCCTCAGTATAATGAATTCCGCCTGATTTTACTGATGCGATTTCAACAATCATACTATCTGTAAATGTTTGGCTTTGAGAAACAAAATAAGGAACCGGAACGAGTTCGTTTTGATTAATAAAAGAAGGCGGTTTGCTTTCCCTTCCCCACACACCAATATTATAACCCATTTCAAAAACAAGTTCTCCTCCATTGATAATATCCATATGCTGAAGATATGTTTTGTTATAAGGATTTCCGTTTAACTTAACTGATTGAATGTATTTGTTGAAGGGAGACAATTTGTTCGCTTTAATAACAAATTGATTCCCATTTTCTAGGTTAATCGTTGCTTGATCAAACAAAGGTGTTCCGATGGTGTAATAATCCAACCCTGGTGTTACAGAATAGAATCCCATTGCACTTAAAACATACCAAGAAGACATTTGTCCACAGTCTTCATTTCCTGAAAGCCCATCAGGAAGGTCGGTGTATTGTTCCTCTAAAATTTGTCGAACACGTGCTTGTGTTTTACAAGGCTTTCCTACATAATTATACAGATAAGCCATGTGATGACTTGGTTCGTTTCCATGAGCATACTGACCAATTAAACCAGTAATATCGGCTTGTTGTCTTCCGCTTGTTTCACTAGAGGCTTCAAATAAATCATCTAGGTATTTTTCATACACTGATTCTCCCCTCATCAACTCAATATGTCCCTCAATATCTTGAGGAACAAATAAAGAGTACTGCCAAGAATTTGCTTCTGTGTAATTATAGTTCACCTCGTCTGGCCTAAATGGGCCGTGCCAGTTGTTATTCATTTTAGCACGCATAAAGCCTGTATTTGGATCGTAAAGATTTTGGTAAAACTGCCCCCTTTCGTAAAAACGATTTGCTGAGGCATGATTTAAGGAGTCGGCCATCATGGCAATACACCAGTCGTCATAGGCGTACTCCAATGTTTTAGAAACAGATTCCGGCTCATCACTAGCGGCTATAAATCCATTTTTTCTATACTCGGACAAACCTAACCCCCATTGGTTAGCCGAATGTAACATTGCTTGCAACGCTTTGTCGACATCATAATCGCGAATATTCTTAGCGTATGCATCTGCAATGACTGGAATAGCATGGTAGCCAATCATGCAACCTGTGTAGTTGGCAGCTAACTCCCAAATAGGCAAAAAACCTCCTTGCTCATACATCCGTAATAAAGTACGGATAAATTGATTAGTGCGCTCTTGCTCAATCAATGTGAATAATGGGTGTGTAGCTCGGAAAGTATCCCATAAAGAGAAAATTGTGTAATGCTTATCGTTAGTGTCTTGATGCACTTTTAAATCCATACCTCTGTAGCGTCCATCTACATCAATGTACAAATTCGGATTGAGCATGCTGTGATACATAGCCGTATAGAAAATAGTTTTCTTGTCTTCCGACCTGCCTTCTACCACAATTTTATCTAATGCTTTTCGCCAAGCATTTTGGGTGTTTGTTTTAGTTTGTTCAAAATTCCAATTTGGGATTTCAGTATCTACATTTTGTTGTGCCCCCAACACATCAACAGCTGAAATGCCTACCTTAATTTGTAATGGTTCTTGCAAGTGCCCGAATGAAAGCCCTACCGCCAAGCTGTCGTCTGTAAAAGTGATGTTTTTTATTGGTGAGGAAAGTCGCATGAAATAATGCAAGCGCTGATCGGCAGCCCAAGAATTAGAATAGCGATGTCCTTGTATTGTTAAACTATCTACTATTTCTACTTGAGCTGTTAATACTTGGTCTCTGTGCCTTAAATCTAGCACCACTTGGGCGTCCTCCCTTTGCGGGAAAGTATATTGATGAAAACCTGATCGTTCACTCACTGTTAGCTGCACATCTACCCCGTAATCCTCTAAAAAAACTTGATAAAACCCTACTTCTGCCTTTTCTTTTTCGTGAGAAAAAACGGAACAATACCCCTCCGAACCATCAGCGCCATTATTTAAATGCAAATCGCCTGTTGTTGGCATCAGCAATACATCGGCATAATCTGGAACACCTGTTCCACTCAAATGAGTATGTGAAAAACCATATAAAATACTGTCTGAATAGTGGTAGCCACCACAACCATCCCAGCCTTCTAATCTTGAGTCGGGACTTAGCTGCATCATCCCAAAAGGATGTGCTGCACCAGGGTAGGTATGACCGTGCCCTCCCGTGCCAATAAAGGGGTCTACATACTCTATTGGTTCTTTTACTGATTGTTGGCATGCTGCCAAGCTAATTAAAAAACTAATTGCTAAGTATCTCATAATTGTGTTTTCCAAACCAATGCGCTAGCACCCAACACAGCTGCATCCGACTGTGGTAATGCTGAAGCTAAAAGCGGTATTTTGTCTTGATAATTATGTAATAAATTTTTTTCCATGTGTTTTTTAGTAGGAATAAAAAGTAGGTCTCCAGCTTGGGCTAGTCCGCCAAACAAAAAAATAGCCTCTGGTCGAGTAATTGCTACGGAATTAGCCAATGAAAGCCCTAGTTTTTGTGCTGTAAAATCAAAAGCTTCTAATGCCCATTGCTCTCCTTTTTCAGCTGCTTCAGCTACTGTTTTCGAGCTATGTTTTTCTCCACTCATTTCCAAAGCTGTTTGTTCCATTCCTGTCGCAGAAGCATAAGTTTCTAAACAGCCTTGTCTGCCGCAACCACAAGGTCGACCGTTGGGCTCAATAATCGTATGTCCAAGCTCTCCTGCAAAACCATCGTGTCCGTAAATCAATTCACCATTTACTACAAATCCACTTCCCAATCCTGTACCTAAAGTAACCATCATGAAATCTTTCATTCCTCTTGCTACACCATACACTTGCTCTCCTATAGCAGCTGCATTTGCATCATTGGTTACTATTGTTGGTAGCTGCATTTCATCTTCAAAATATTGTTGAAGCGGAACAATATCTCTCCAATTGAGGTTTGGGGCATGCTCAATACATCCTGTATAAAAATTCGCGCTTGGAGCTCCTACTCCTATTCCGACTGCCTCTCCCGAAAGATTAGATTTTAATTGATTACACACTTCTGAAATCAACGCTTTGGCAGTAACAAACGCAGTAGTAGAAATACTATGCCTCGATTGAATCTCTCCTGCTTCACTTACCCATGCAAAAACAGTATTAGTGCCTCCAATATCTATACCTGCTGCTACTTTTTTCATAGAAACGAAACTATTGAATTAAGACCTCATCCACAAATATCCAGGAAAGAGAGCCTGATGCAGGGTGCCACTCAGGGAGTATGCTATAATTTTCTTGATTCCTAAAAATCAGTTTATTTTTTTCTCCGTTCAGTGATAATCCTGTCAAGGACTGAAAGTAAGACAGTTCCTTTCGAAAGCGTTCGTCTACCTCAATCCATGTTGAGTGATTCAATACAAACATTCC
>CAXDKI010000033.1:0-7064 GCA_963990215.1 uncultured Flavobacteriales bacterium
ACACCTTCATTTATGAGCATTTGTTCTACTCTATTCTCTTCAATTGCATCATATACAATAATATATACTTTTTCAGTGGGTGCTAAAGCTGCAGTAATTTCAATGAAGGCAGGCTCGTTGTCTGAAATATGAAATGGAGGATATGTATTATTATGTGGCCA
The DNA here is from genome assembly GCA_963990215.1 of uncultured Flavobacteriales bacterium. Taxonomy (GTDB): domain Bacteria; phylum Bacteroidota; class Bacteroidia; order Flavobacteriales; family UBA7312; genus UBA7312. The sequence continues at coordinate 162 of CAXDKI010000033.1, forward strand.
TTGCAACCATGTTGCTTCATGCGGAGTATCCTCTGCTGGCATAGCATATAGTATATTTTGCGCTTCCAAGATTACAGGAAATAACACCAAAAGTATATTTAGAATAACTCTAATCATAAATTAGTCAGCAGAAGTCCCTTCTTTTAGTTTTTCTGCATTTTCGGCTAATTGTAGCTCTTCAATGAATTTTTCAATATCACCATTGATTACATTCTGAAGATTGTACTCCGTTAAGCCAATACGGTGATCTGTAACCCTTCCCTGCGGATAATTATAGGTTCTGATTTTAGCTGAACGGTCACCAGTAACAATCATTGTTTTACGCTGACCTGCCAACTCATCTAATCGCTTTTGCAACTCAATTTCATAAATACGAGAACGCAATACCTTCAAGGCTTTATCGTAATTTTTGTGTTGTGACTTTTGATCTTGACACTGGGCTACAATACCTGTTGGAATGTGCGTTAAGCGAACCGCAGAATAAGTGGTGTTTACCGACTGTCCCCCAGGGCCAGATGAACAATAAGTATCTTTTCTAATGTCCGAATCTTTAATTTCTACATCAAACTCTTCTGCCTCTGGCATAACAACCACAGAAGCTGCAGATGTATGTACTCGACCTTGTGTTTCTGTTTGTGGAACACGCTGAACACGATGTACTCCAGATTCAAACTTGAGCATTCCATATACATCTTCTCCATTTACATTGAAGATAATTTCTTTATATCCTCCGGAGGTGCCGTCTGCTGCATCTACCAATTCTGTTTTCCAGGATTTACTGCTCGCATAGTTAAGATACATTCGATATAAATCTCCTGCAAAAATACTGGCTTCATCACCTCCTGCTCCCGCACGAATTTCCACCACTGCATTTTTAGAGTCAGTAGGATCTTTTGGAATCAATAGCACTTTTATTTCCTCTTGCATCACTTCTTGTTGCGGCTGCAACTCATCTAATTCCATCTTTGCTAACTCCTTCATTTCCTCATCTTTTAACATCTCTTTAGCCGTCTCAATATTGGACAAAATATTTTTGTAAGCCTTGTGAGCTTCCATAATAGGCTGCAGATCTTTGTATTCTTTATTTAATTGAATGTACTGCTTCATATCCGAAATGATTTCCGGATCTACTATCAGCTGTGACACCTCATCAAATCGCTCTTTTATTGCTTCTAATTTATCTAACATCTTAGTAAATGAACTCCCCGTGTTCTGACTGAATCGTTAATTTTTTACCCTCATATGCTTCTACTCTACCTACAATTATCGCATCTACTCCAAAACTTTCTGAAACAGCAATAATCTCTTTAGCAAATTCTGCAGGTAAATAGATTTCCATACGGTGCCCCATATTGAACACTTTATACATCTCTTTCCAATCTGTTCCTGATTGCTCATGAATCAATTGAAACAATGGTGGCACTGGGAACATATTATCTTTAATAACATGTACACCATCTACAAAATGTAATACTTTCGTTTGCGCACCTCCAGAGCAATGTACCATTCCATGAATATTCGCTCTATGAGATTCTAAAATCTTTTTGATGATAGGCGCATATGTTCTGGTTGGAGATAACACCAACTGACCTGCATCTACCGGAACACCTTCAACCTTATCCGTTAATCCTTTGGAGCCGGAATACACCAAATCAGCAGGAACTGAAGGATCAAAACTTTCTGCATACTTTTCTGCTAAATGCTTACCAAAAATATCATGACGGGCAGAGGTTAAACCATTGCTTCCCATTCCGCCATTATAACTATCTTCATAAGTAGCTTGTCCAAAAGAAGCCAAGCCAACAATCACATCTCCATCTTGAATTTTCTCATTGGAAATGACTTCGCTACGCTTCATACGAGCCACTACTGTAGAATCAACAATAATGGTACGCACTAAATCACCTACATCAGCTGTTTCTCCTCCTGTAGAACGGATGTCTACACCATGTTTTCTCAAATCTTCTAACAACTCTTCTGTTCCATTAATGATTCCTGAAATCACCTCCCCTGGAACTAGATTTTTATTACGTCCAATAGTGGATGAGAACAAGATGTTATCCGTTGCTCCTACACAAAGCAAGTCGTCAATATTCATCACCAAAGCATCTTGTGCTATCCCTTTCCAAACAGAAATATCACCTGTTTCTTTCCAATAAACATAAGCCAAAGAAGATTTGGTCCCTGATCCATCAGCATGCATCACTATACAGTAATCTTCGTCTCCTGTTAAATAGTCAGGAACGATTTTACAAAATGCTTTTGGAAACAATCCCTTATCCACATTTTTGATTGCTGCATGCACATCCTCCTTATCTGCCGATACCCCTCTTTGATTGTATCTATTTCCGTTCATTTCTTTTATTGATTATTGTCAAATAAAAAAGCATCCCGTTGGAATTCGGAACGCTTTTATGTTATCAATGTATTTGTTACTTATCGTTTTCTAAAACCTCTCCTGTGTCAGGGTTGTAGAATTTATCCAATACTTTGAAGTCTGTTCTTCTATTATATTGATGTGCTTTTTCGCTATCTTTTTCTCTTCTTAATGAATTAATATACGATTCGTCTAAAGTAACACCCATTTTCAATCTTCCATCTTTTCTATCCATCACATAAGGTTCTGTTTCACCCATTCCAATTGGAATTAAGCGTACAGGCTCAACTCCTTTAGAAACCATGTAATCTACACACACTTGCGCTCTGTTTTGAGAAAGCTTCATATTGAATTCTGTGCCTGCTCTAAAGTCAGTGTGCGAACGAAGTTCAATGATTACTGTTGGGTTATCCAATAAAACAGCTACCAAGGCATCCAAAGCTAATTTAGATTCATCTCTTAATTGAGCACTATTGAAATCATACTCAATTCTGGGTAATACAATTTCCTCTTTTGTTGGCTCTAAAGAGAAGTCTAACAAAAAGTCTTCCGAGGCCATAACATTTATTGTTGTCATGTTACCGTTAGTGCTTAAATATCCTTCTTTAGAAATCGTAAGTTCATATGAAACACCCTCGTTAATTACATCTTTACCAAACTCATATCTACCAGAGTTATCTGTAAAAGTTGTAGCTGTTGTACCATCTGTTCCCATTAAAGAAACAGTTGCATCACTTACAATACTATTTGTATTGGCATCGGCAGCAATTCCAGAAAGGGTTAATATTAATGAAGGTAAACTGAACTGATAAATATCATCACCACCTTTTCCTCCAGAACGATTTGATGAGAAATATCCTACTTCTCTTTTCCCTTCAAAGATAATGCCAAAATCATCTTGCGAAGAGTTAATGGGACTTTTCATATTTGAAATAGAAAGTAAAGTTCCTTCTATATCAAATTCTGCTTTATAAATATCCATACCTCCCATTCCAACATGGCCATTTGATGCAAAGTATAATGCGCCATCAGAATGTATAAATGGGAACAATTCATCACCACTTGTGTTGATTTGATCTCCTAAATTGATTGGCTCGCTCCACTCATCACGCTTCATCTTTTTCACCATCCAAATATCTTTACCTCCGTAACCACCTTCCATATCCGAAGCAAAATACAGTAGTTTACCATCTTCACTAATACTTGGATGACCAAAAGTTGTTACGCTATCGTAAGGTAATGGTAATAACACCGGTGAAGTCCACCCTTTTCCTTTTTTCTTAGAAAAATAAATCTCACAAGTAGGAACAGGTTTCTCTTTGGAGCTTTCCTCACAACGAGTGAAATACATTTCATTACCTCTCTTGTTCAAAGAAGTAGCTGCTTCATGCGCTCCTGTATTCATACCCTCTGGCAAAACAACAGGCCTACTCCAAGTTCCTCTTCTACCTCTTTTTACACTCCATAAATCAGTGTAAGATTGTCCTGTAGAACCATCTACTCCTTTACCAAACCCTCCAACTCTAGCAGAAGTAAAGTATAAAACATCATAATCACCATTTCCAAAAGAAGGCGCAAAGTCATTTGCTCTCGAGTTTGTAATATCCAAAGGTTCCACCTTATATCTAGTAGGGTTGTCTAATGCTTCTTTAGCAAACGCACAAGATGCTATTCCTTTTTTAGGTCTATCGTCTTCTGGTTTTAATTGCTGATATTTTTGGTATTGCTCAACTGCTTCATCAAACTTTTGTTGTAATTGCAACACTTGTGCATAGCGCAAATACACTTCTGCATGTGGATATTTTGCTTTAATAGCACGCTTGTACATACTCTCCGCTTTTTTCAAAGCTTGTAGAGTAGCAACCATGCGCCAACATTCTGCTTGCAAAAAAATCAATTCAGACTTCTTAGCTCTATTCTTCTCTTTAATATAAGCCTCTTTATACAAGTCAGCGGCATCATAGTAGTTTTGTACTAAAAATGCTTCGTCTGCTTTCGATTTTTTAGTCTTTTTTTGATATCCTTCTTGTGCTAAAACTGTTAATGAAAACATTAACACGAATGATAAAAGCGATAATGCGTTTCTCATATTATGATATAATTTTGGCTAAAATAAGGATTTTATTCTTTTGTTTTACTCTTAAGTTTTTATTGAAAATTTGTTGAAAATTATTCAAATATGTAGCCTATTTATTTACTAAAGTAAATATTTTTGTTAAAAGTTACTAATTAAAAATTTATCTAAGCACTTTATGAAATCTAAACTAGAATACATTTGGCTAGATGGTTACTTCCCAACACAAAATATGAGAAGTAAAACCAAACTAGTAGATGACTTTAGCGGTAAATTGGAGGATTGTCCAATTTGGTCTTTTGACGGAAGCTCAACCAGACAAGCAGAAGGAAACTCTTCTGATTGTTTACTAAAGCCAGTAGCTATTTTTCCAGATCCGGAAAGAAGAGGCGGCTATTTAGTTATGACTGAAGTATTGAATTCGGACAACACCCCACACGAATCTAATGCTCGTGCAAAAATTGATGATGACGATAACGACTTTTGGTTCGGATTTGAGCAAGAATATTTCATTATGGATGTAGAAACACAGCTGCCTTTAGGCTTCCCTATGGGCGGATACCCTGGCCCACAAGGAATGTATTACTGCTCAGTAGGTGGAAAAAACACACACGGAAGACATATGGTTGAAGAACACGCTGACCTTTGTTTAGATGCAGGAATTAATTTTGAAGGAATCAACCAAGAAGTTGCTTCGGGACAGTGGGAATTCCAATTATTCGCGAAAGGCGCTAAAAAAGCAGGTGATGAACTATGGATAGCACGTTATTTACTAGATAGATTAACTGAAAAATATGGGTACTATATCGAGTACCATCCAAAGCCGATTAAAGGAGATTGGAATGGTTCTGGTATGCACGCTAATTTTTCGAATGAATTATTAAGAACATGTGGTTCGCAAGAAATTTACGAGAAAGTTTGTGAAGCATTCCGTCCGGTAACAAAAGAACATATTGATGTATATGGTGAATTTAACGAACAACGCTTAACAGGACTACACGAGACAGCTTCCATCAACGATTTTAGTTATGGAGTGTCAGATAGAGGTGCTTCTATCCGTATTCCTATTATTACTGTAGAAAACGGATGGAAAGGGTGGTTAGAAGACAGGAGACCTGCCTCTAACGGAGATCCATACAAAATAGCTGGAAGAATTGTAAAAACTGTCAAATCAGCAAATATTTAATTTATAATACATACATATAAAAAGGCATCCAAATGGATGCCTTTTTATATTTAAAATATTCTACTACAAAAAGTAAATGTATAATATATACGCCAGCAGCATTACGCTACCTTCTAATCTATTAATAGTGCTTTTACTGTACACACGCATAACAGGGTAAAGCAATAGAACAAAACCTAACATTATCCAAATGTCTTTTGTATAGATTTTCACATCACCAACAGGAAGATCGATTACTAAGGAAGTAATACCCAAAACTGCTAACAAATTAAATATATTAGACCCCAAAAGGTTTCCAATTGCTAAACTTTCTTCTTTACGTACTGCTGCCATTACCGATGCAGCCAACTCCGGAACGCTAGTTCCGATAGCTACCACACTGATAGAAACAACACGCTCGGTCACTCCCCATTCCCTCGCGATAGCAATAGCTCCATTTATTAGTAAGTCAGCACCATAATATAAAGCTAATCCGCCTAATATTAAATAAACGGAAGACTTCCATACAGGAAAATACTTTAATTCTTGTGAAAACTCATCCTCTTGTAATGTTTGAACACCTTTTCTTCTAGAACTTCTAAGGATAATAAAAACAAAAATAACAAGAGATAATACAAAAAGAGCACCCATCCAAAATTGGATAGCATGAAACTGATAAATAAGTAATACAAAAACTAAAGAAGATCCCAACAACATAGGGTAGTTGGTTTTATAAGTTTCATTGGTAACATTAAACGGGAAAATTAGCGCTGTAAATCCTAGCACCAAGCCAATGTTAGCAATATTAGAGCCTATTACATTTCCTAAAGAAATATCTGGAAACCCACCAATTGCAGCATCTAAACTTACTAAAAGCTCTGGTGCAGAGGTAGCAAAAGAAACTACTGTCATCCCCACTACCAAAGTAGAAATTTTAAGCCGTAGTGCTAAAGAAACAGAACCCTTTACCAAGAATTCCCCCCCCACAGCTAACAAGGACAGCCCTAAAATGAGATAAATATAATCCATTATTTTTTCAAATCTTTATCTATCTTTTGTGCTTCCTTCTTTATCTCATCTGTGCTAGATTGTATCTCGCGTCTAATGTCGTTAGAAGCGTCTTTCAACTCACGAATACCTTTTCCTAAACCACGCGCTAATTCTGGTATCTTTTTAGAACCAAACAACATCACCACAATGATGAGTATGACAAAGATTTCCTGTGTGCTAATAAATAATAAATATCTGTCTCTTATACACATCTCCGAGCCCACGAGACGTAGAGGA
>CAXDKI010000034.1:0-6877 GCA_963990215.1 uncultured Flavobacteriales bacterium
CGATTCCTCTACGTCTCGTGGGCTCGGAGATGTGTATAAGAGACAGATCACGAACGCATAAACTCTAGAGAATATTTCTCCATTTTATTTGATGAAGGAAAATTTGAAGAGTTAGATGCAAATATGACTGCTTGCGATCCTCTTAAATTTGAGGATACTAAAAAATATAGAGATAGAATAAAACAGTCTCAAAAGAAAACAGGACTGAAAGACGCTTTAACTTCTGGCTACGGAACAATCAATGGTCACCCTATTGTGATTGCCTGTATGAACTTCAACTTTATAGGGGGCTCTATGGGGGCTGTTGTAGGTGAAAAAATCAGTAGAGCTATCCAAAAAGCAGTAAAAGAAAACTGTGCTTTTATGATGATTTCAAAATCTGGAGGCGCTAGAATGATGGAAGCCGCTTTCTCTCTGATGCAAATGGCTAAAACTTCTGCCAACCTTTCTATTTTGGCAGAGAAAAAGCTACCATACATCTCTTTCTTAACCGACCCTACCACAGGAGGCGTAACTGCCTCGTACGCTATGTTAGGAGATGTCAATATTGCAGAGCCAGGCGCACTAATCGGCTTTGCAGGACCTAGGGTTGTGAAAGAAACAATTGGTAAAGATTTACCAGAAGGGTTTCAAACTTCAGAATTCGTATTAGAACATGGTTTTCTTGACTTTATCGTCAATCGAAAAGAACTCAAAACCAAACTATCCACTTTACTTGATATGTTTAATAATTAAAAAATAATCATTTACCGGAGTTTTGTAAAAAAGATTTCTCTATCTTTGCACTCCATTTTGAGATTGTAAAAAGAATAGAAAAATGCATTTATCTACTAAAGAAAAAAACGCAATTTTTAAGAAGTTCGGTGGTGACGCTATCAATACTGGCTCAACAGAAGGACAAATCGCTTTGTTTACGAATAGAATTTCACACTTAACAGAGCACTTAAAGAAAAATCGTAAAGACAAAAACACTCAACGCTCACTACAAATTATGGTGGGTAAGCGTAGAGGATTACTTGACTACTTGATGAATAAAGACATTGAGAAGTACAGAACTTTAATTAAAGAATTAGGAATCAGAAGATAAGGTGTTTTCTGATGATAATATCGAAAAAGGCAATTGTTAAAATTGCCTTTTCGCGTATTTATATGTATGTAAAAAAAGAGAAATTATGTTTAATGAAATTGTAAAAGAAATTCAACTGAATGACGGAAGAACTATTGAATTGAGAACAGGCAAATTAGCCAAACAAGCTCATGGATCAGTAGAGGTTAGAATGGGAGAGTCGGTGCTTTTAGCAACTGTAGTATCAAGCTACGAAGCTAGAGAAGGTGTAGATTTTCTTCCCTTAACAGTTGATTATAGAGAAAAATTTGCTGCTGCCGGCCGTGTGCCAGGTGGTTTTTTAAAGCGTGAGGCACGCCCAACAGACCATGAAATTTTAATCATGCGTTTAGTCGATCGTATCCTACGCCCTATGTTCCCAAGTGACTATCATGCAGAAGTACAAATCATGCTTCAATTGATTTCACATGATGAAAATGTATGCCCAGAAGGATTAGCTGGATTAGGAGCTTCTGCTGCCTTAGCTATTTCTGATATTCCATTTGATGGACCTATCTCAGAAGTAAGAGTTGGTCGTATAAACGGAGAGTTTATTGTAAACCCTTCTACCGCACAACTTGAAGAAGCTGACATGGATATGGTAATTGGCGCATCTGCTGATAGTGTTGCTATGGTGGAAGGGGAAATGGATGAAGTTTCTGAAGCAGAAATGATTGACGCAATTAAGTTCGGTCATGATGAAATCAAGAAACAATGCCAAGCTCAATTAGATCTTGCTGCTGCAGTTGGTGTAAAAGAAACTAGAGAGTACTGCCACGAAACACATGACGCAGAACTAGAGAAGCGTGTAATGGACTTTTGCTACGATAAATTTTATGAAGTAGCTAAAAAGTCTTTAGATAAGCACTCTAGATCAGAGCAATTTGGCGCAGTAAAAGAAGCATTTAAAGACACTCTAAGCGAAGAGGTATTAGAAGAAAAAGGCTTCATGCTTGGCGGCTATTTCAAAAATGCAGAAAAGAAATCGGTAAGAGACATGGTGTTAAACGAAGGTGTTCGTTTAGATGGTCGTGCAACAACCGATATTCGCCCAATCGCTTGTGAAGTAGATTACTTACCAAGTCCACACGGATCTTCTTTGTTTACTAGAGGAGAAACACAATCGTTAACAACGGTTACTTTGGGTTCAAAGCTAGATGAAAATAGAATTGATGGCGTTACTTATGCTGGTTCAGAAAAATTCTATTTGCACTACAATTTCCCTCCATTCTCAACAGGAGAAGCTCGTCCAATTAGAGGAGTAAGCCGCAGAGAAATTGGTCACGGAAATCTAGCGCAAAGAGCATTAGCAGGCATGATTAGTGATGACTGTCCTTACACTGTTCGTATTGTATCTGATATTTTAGAATCAAACGGTTCTTCTTCTATGGCAACTGTATGTGCTGGAACGATGGCTTTAATGGATGCAGGTATTCAAATGAAAGCTCCTGTTTCTGGTATCGCAATGGGATTGATTACAGATAAAGAAACTGGAAAATTTGCAGTATTATCTGACATCTTAGGAGATGAAGATTTCTTAGGAGATATGGACTTCAAAGTAACTGGAACTTCTAATGGTATCACAGCATGCCAAATGGATATCAAAATTCAAGGTTTATCTTATGAGATCTTGACCACTGCACTAGAGCAATCTAAAGGTGGTCGTTTACATATCTTAGAAAAATTGATAGATACAATTGCTGAGTCAAGAACACAATTGAAACCACATGTGCCAAAAATTCACATCATGTATATTCCAAAAGAGACTATTGGAGCTGTAATTGGACCAGGTGGTAAAATTATTCAGCAGTTACAAGAAGATACTGAAACCACTATTACTATTGAAGAAATAGATAATAGGGGTAAAGTTGAAATTTTAGGAACTGCACAAGAGCTGTTAGACAATGCTATTGCAGAAATCAAAGCATTGACTTTCACTCCTGAAGTTGGTGATGTTTACACAGGAACTGTTCGTTCTATCATGCCTTATGGAGCATTCGTAAACATTGGTAAAGGTACAGATGGCTTATTACATATTTCTGAAATTGACTGGAAACGCATCGAAAATGTAGAAGATGTATTGAAGGAAGGAGATAAAGTAGAAGTTAAATTGACAGAAATTGATGCTAAATCAGGAAAACTTCGCTTATCTAGAAAAGTGTTATTACCAAAGCCTGAGCGTAAGCCAGTAGAATAATTTTTGAATTTATTGTAACCTTATGTATCAGCGTTCGTAAAAGAGCGCTGATACTAATTACAAAAACAGATATTTTCCAACATGAGACAATTAAAAATCACCAAACAGGTTACTAACAGAGAAACAGCTTCTCTAGATAAATACTTACAAGAAATTGGTCGTGTTGACCTAATTACTGCCGAAGAAGAGGTGGAATTGGCACAGCGCATCAAAGCTGGTGATGAATTGGCTTTAGAAAAATTAACAAAAGCTAACCTTCGTTTCGTTGTGTCGGTAGCTAAGCAATACCAAAATCAAGGGTTATCGCTTCCTGATTTAATCAACGAAGGAAACTTAGGTTTGATTAAAGCTGCAAGAAGATTTGATGAAACAAGAGGTTTCAAATTCATTTCTTATGCAGTATGGTGGATTCGTCAATCTATTCTACAAGCGTTAGCTGAGCAATCAAGAATTGTTCGTCTTCCATTGAACAAGATTGGTTCTATCAATAAAATCAACAAGGCTTTCGCAATTCTAGAGCAAGAACTAGAAAGACCTCCAACCCCTGCTGAAGTAGCTGTTGCAGTAGACTTAACGGAGGATGAGGTGAAGCAATCGATAAAAAACTCTGGCCGACATGTATCTATGGATGCACCATTAGTGGAAGGTGAAGATAGCAATATGTACAATGTAATTGGTAGTGAAGATAGCCCTAATCCAGACGAAGGATTGATGGTAGATTCTTTACGTCAAGAAATTGAACGCTCTTTAGCAACACTTACTCCAAGAGAAGCTGAAGTAATCAGAGCATATTTCGGACTAAATGAAGAGCATGCTATGACTTTAGAAGAGATTGGAGAAGCTTTCGACCTAACTAGAGAGCGAGTTCGTCAAATCAAAGAAAAGGCAATTCGAAGATTGAAACACACTTCTAGATCGAAAATTTTAAAAACCTATTTGGGATAAATTCAAGAGAGCTTCGGCTCTCTTTTTTTATACCTTTGCCCCAATAAAAACCTCAAGATGCCACATTTAATTGCCCCTTCTATTTTAGCAGCCGACTTTGCTAACCTTCAAAAAGATTGTGAAATGGTAAACGAAAGCGCTGCTGATTGGTTTCACATCGATGTTATGGATGGTGTTTTCGTACCTAACATCTCTTTTGGAATACCTGTGATAGAAGCTATTAAAAGACATGCCAACAAAACCATGGATGTACATTTGATGATTGTAGATCCTGACCGTTATATCAGCACTTTTAAAAAGGTAGGAGCAGACATCTTAACAGTGCATTATGAGGCTTGTACACACCTACATAGAACACTGCAAGCCATTAAAGCAGAAGGCATGCAAGCAGGTGTTGCTCTTAACCCACACACATCCGTTTCTTTATTAAAGGATACCATTCAAAATATTGATTTAGTTTGCCTAATGTCTGTTAACCCAGGTTTTGGCGGGCAGTCTTTCATTAATAATACTTACGAAAAAGTAAGAGAATTGAAAGCCTTAATAAACAGAAAAGGCGCAAGTACGAAAATTGAAATTGACGGAGGTGTAAATGCAGATAATGCTCCACTTTTAGTAGAAGCCGGCGCTGATGCATTGGTAGCTGGAAGTTTTGTTTTCCGTTCAGAAAATCCTAAAGAAACAATTGCTGGATTAAAACAATTTTAATCCGCATTTACATATGCTCTTAAATACTCATAAGGCGTATTTAAATCTCCATTTTTACAGATAGTTGCCAGATTGATTATATCATCTTGATCATCTCCTAATAAAGCTGGCAAAATGTGTTGCATCATCTCATTTCCAAAATCTTCCGAAGCATCTTTAGGTAATTCACAAGGCAAGTTATCTACCGCCATAACGGTAATTACATGTTCTTTATCAAAACCGTCTTCTTGCTCTGTTAACGGATTATAACCATAAAGTGGATCTACTATTGTTGAGGGGCGAATAGTTGAGGCAACAGGGCCATCTATATCACATGAAATATCCGCAACAGTTCTGATTTTAAAATCAGTTGACTTAGCATCTTCTCTAGTAAATAAATAAGGAGAATCAGAAGCGTAAAAATGCCCAGCTATAAAAAAATCAGCATGCTGGGCATAGTTCATAAAAACAGACTTATACTCCTTAGGGTTCGCATAAAAATCAGATTTTGAAGAAGGAGCTCCATCTCTTCGAGCATTATAATTCATGGTATTTAAATGTACAAATACTGGCTCGTTAAAAGATTTAGTCAAAAACTCTTCCTTGCTAACTTCCATTAGCTTTAATGCATGGATAATTTCCAAAGCACCCTTCCCTACTCTACCATTTCCTGTTACAATGATTTTGATGTTCGGCAAATCAATTTTACTCATCTCTTGCTCCATTTCTTTACGATCAAAACAATGATGAGCCGATTTTAAGTCATATCGCTTGGTTCTTTTTCCGTAAGCCAAAAAACCATTGTAACAACCCACTACTCCTGCATAACGACCAAAACCAATCAAACGCTTACCATTTGGCTTGGTTAGCGCTTCATAATCTACCATACTGATATTTAGTGCCATCATCTTTTTCAACAATGCTCTATTGTATGGTTGCTCTTTAATAGTGTGCGAAAAATAGAAATAGGTTTTGTCAGCTATCAATTCCGATTTTGGAACTTCTTTTATTCCCAACAACACATCACAATCATTCACATCCTCCACCAACTGAACACCTACTTGTGCATACTCTTTATCAGCAAAACAACGAATAGGACTTTTTTGCACTACCCACTGTACTTGCGGATACTCATGCAACAACACGCCACATTGTGTAGGCGTTAAGGGTACGCGTTTCTCTTGCGGTGTTTTTCCTTCTCTTAGTATCCCTATCTTCATCTTGTTCTTTTTGCTGAGTACAAATTTAACAAACTACTCAAATGCTGCCATGATAAATCTGTATCTTTGCACACACTGAAAAAGCGTTCTTATTTTCATGGGGCTGACTGGTTTTGACAGCAAGAGTGATGAAACCGTAAGCATGTCGAGCATTGTATTTTGGCTCGGAAATATCAAATTACAACCTTTTTAAATGGCGAGTATAACTACGCTATGGCTGCCTAATTAGAGTAATTAGGACGCCTTTGCTTCCGAACAGGAGAGCGCTCAACGCTCTAGTTCTTTTAAAGCATCAGACAAAGGTTGGGCTAGTAACTTAGCGCTTCGGCTAAGAAGCGAAACTAAAGAAGATAAGGTTGGAATTAGGTTGTGTTTTTCCTTACCCTTCCCGACAATTAAAAAACAATAAACATGTAGAAATCGCTTTGATTCCTTGTTTGGACGCGAGTTCGATTCTCGCCAGCTCCACTACAAAAACCCACTCAATTGAGTGGGTTTTTGTAAAACTGTTAAAATTTTATTTTCTAAAAAAAGTTCGATATTTGTCCCTTTAGGTCCACAATTTACATTTCAATGAAAGCAAAAATAGGCGTATTATTAGTCAACTTAGGAACACCTGATAGCCCAAGCACAAAAGATGTGCGAAGCTATCTATTCCAGTTTTTAAACGATAAGCGAGTTATTGATCTACCTTGGCTCAGTCGTAAAATTTTAGTTAATGGT
>CAXDKI010000035.1:0-6861 GCA_963990215.1 uncultured Flavobacteriales bacterium
CACAAAGGCTATGTAGATGGAGACGAAATTGAACTTTACGAAAAAATTAAAAAAATAGCTCACTAAAATATTTACGAGCAATGCTAAGTCGAGTTTCCTTTTTATTAATTATCATCCCGTTTTTCTGTTTTGGACAGGATCAAGATTGGGGTGAGGTGCATGGTGACTTTAACCTCAATGCTCAAACATATACAGAAGATCCAAGCATCAACGCTGCTAAAGTTGATGAATTCTTTTTAATGAATGGGTATTCAAATATTCGATTCAGTAAAGGAAATTTTACAGCAGGTCTTCGCTATGAAAGTTATTTAAATGCATTGCAAGACTTTGATAGTCGTCACAATGGAAACGGCATCCCTTATCGTTTTGCGCAATATACTATTGATGGTTTAGATATTACTGTCGGAAATTTCTACGAACAATTTGGCAACGGACTTATTTTCCGATCGTATGAAGAAAAGGACTTAGGTATTGACAATGCTATGGATGGTATACACTTAAAATATAGTCCTATTCAAGGGATTGATTTGAAAGGATTTGTTGGAAAACAAAGGTTCTTTTTTGAGCATGGTCCTGGAATTATACGCGGAATTGATGCTGAATTAAACATGAATGATCTTTTATTTAAAAATTGGAATGCTAGTATTATTTACGGATTGAGTTTTGTTAGTAGATTTCAAGAAGACCTTAATCCTATATACAACATTCCAGAAAATGTAGGAGCTTTTGCTTTTAGAACCACCATTAACAAAGGCAAGTTTAGTTTCAACTCGGAGTTGGCGCATAAAATTAATGATCCGAAGGGAGGAATATCTTATAATAATTACGCTCCTGGCAACGCTGCTATAGCGAATTTAACATATTCGCAAAGAGGGTTGGGAATCATTGTAGAGGCTCATAGAATTGATAATTTTGATTTCCGATCAGATAGAAGCGCAAACGGTAAAGAGCTAACACTTTCTTTCATACCAACCATTACCAAGCAACATACTTACACCCTTGCAGCATTTTACCCTTTTGCTACACAACCAATGGGTGAGTTTGGGCTACAAGGAGAGGTTAATTACACCTTCAAAAAGAAATCTGCAATAGGTGGTAAATATGGCACACAAATCTCTCTTAATTACGCCAGAGTTAATGAATTAAATGGTGGTTATTCAGTATTAACTACTGAGCCTTCAGAAACACATACTCCAATGCTAATCAGTATTAAAGGTGAGGATTTATATTTCCGTGATTTCAATTTTGGATTCAAAAAGAAAATAAACAGGAAAGTAAAGGTTATAGTAAATTATGTAGACTTGATTTACAACAAGGATGTTATTCAAGGAAAAAATTATGGTAAAAATATACATGCCAAAATTGCTGTTTTAGACATCAATTATAAGATGAAACCTAAACACACTATAAGAACAGAGATTCAGTATTTATCGACAAATAAAAGCGATGAGTTTGATGTCGACCAAGGAGATTGGACAATGGCTATGTTAGAGTACACCGTGTCTCCTAATTGGTTCTTTGCTATTGCCGACCAATACAATTTTGGTTACACCGATCATGAAGGAATTCAACATGACCCACTACACTATTTCAATGTAAATTGCGGATATACCAAAGGAGCTAACCGTTTTGCAATTGGTTATGGAAAGAAAAGAGAAGGTGTTTTTTGTGTAGGAGGTATTTGTAAAAATGTTCCTTCCTCTAATGGATTTACTTTAAGTATAACTTCAAGTTTTTAAGCATGAAAAAATCACTTTTATTTTTATGTGTCTTAGTCGCATTTTCCGCCTGCGACAAAATAGATTCGGACAACTTTGTCGATGGGGAAATCATTTCACAACCCGAAGATGTAGATAGAAAAATATTGATTGAAGATTTCACTGGGCACAAGTGTCAAAACTGTCCAGAAGCAGCCGAGGAAATTCACAATATCCAAAATACATTTCCAAATCAAGTAGTTGCTATCGCTATTCATGCAGGTTATTTTTCAGAACCTAACCCTCCACAGGCTCCTTATCTAACAACAGATTTTACAACAGACGGAGGTGATGAAATTCACGACTTTTTTGGGCCACAATCATATCCAAACGGAATGGTTAATAGATCTGGATATCCGTCTGATGTTCTTAGTAACTATACTGACTGGGGAAATATGATTAGTAGTTTAACTGGCTCTACTGCTGAAGTTGGTATGGATATTTCATACACGATTAATGGAGACGCAATGACTATTGATGTGTCTACTCAAGCAAACGTCTCTTTTGCGGCAGGTCATAATGTAGTGGTATGCATAACAGAAGACCATATTATTGATTGGCAAACAGTAGCAGGCCAAGGAGATGTATCTGACTATGAGCATAATCATGTTTTAAGAGATGTAGTTGGATCTACATGGGGACAAGAGATAGGTGAAATTTCTGTTGGTGATGAAGCAATAAACACCTTTACTTGCAACATTGACCCTGTGTGGAACTTGAAAAATTGTAACATTATTGCTTATGTATATAATACTTCAAACTATGAGGTGATACAAGTAGAAGAAATTCATATCGAGTAGATGAAAAAACTAATCACCATACTATCCTTTATTTGCCTACAAACAGTCGTTGCACAAAACTCAGAGATAAAAGAGGTAGAGCAATTATTAACAAGCTATATTTCTCCTTTACCTAATGCATTAGGAGCAGGACTCAATAATTCTTGGTGGACTACCGCCAAGCCACATAAAAAACTAGGCTTTGATGTAAGCCTTTCTATCACTCCTATTATCATTCCTGATGCAGACAAAAGTTTTAACATTGGCAATGAAGGAAGTTTTACAGGAGGAAAAACCGCTACTATTTTTGGAGGGCTAAACGAAGGTGGCGCTGTTAATTACGGAACCCATTCTATTAACATGCCTCATGGCTTAGGCACCGGATTTGTCGCAACCCCTATGCTACAAGCAGGTATTGGATTACCTTTGAAAACAGAAGTTGATTTTCGATACTCTCCAGAACTTAAATTAAAATCCTTCAATTTGGGATTGATAGGTGTTGGTGTAAAGCATGATTTATTACAATGGATTCCTGTTTTAAATAAGGTTCCTGTTGATTTATCAATCATGGCTGGGCATACTCGCTTGAACACGGGATTTGATATTCAAGATCAAGGAATCGACTTGAATGTACAAGCAACAACAATCAATCTCTTACTTTCTAAAAAAGTAGCTTTATTGACAGCTTACGCAGGTCTTGGTTATAACCACAACTCAAGTAATGTTGCTATCACATTAGATGAGCAAAATACATCTTACCTACAAAGTATAGAAAATGTAGCGAATGTTAACTTGTCTGAATTGACAACTATCGAATTTGAAAATCATACTGACTTAAAAGCCAATATTGGTGCTAGATTACAACTTACACTGTTAACCATCAATGCAAGCTATACCGTAACGCAATCTGGCTATAAATTATATACTGCAGGGATTGGTGTTAGCTTAAGATAATGCGCTTCATCACCTTCATATTTTTATTATGTATTACCACACTTACAAATGCCCAAAATTTTCAAGGCGGATTGATTACAGGAGTTAGCACCTCGCAAGTTTCCGGAGATGTGTTGGGAGGATTTAACAAAATAGGATTGCAATTAGGAGGGTTTGTCAATCATCCATTAGGAAAAAAAACTAAAGGACAGTTTGGGTTATATTATATCGACAAAGGAAGTAGTGACCCTAATTCTCCGTTTAAAATAGATCTTTCTTATGTAGAAAGTTCTTATAGCTTTTTGTACAGCTATCAAGGATTTAGTTGGGAAGGAGGCTTGTTGATTGGAGTCCTTGTTGATGGACAAACATACGATATGTACGGCTACGAAAACGCAAGTGAAAGCGAGTTTAATCAGTTTGACATCGGAACAAAACTTGCAGTTGGAAAAGAACTTCTACCTAGGCTTCAATTTTTTTGGGAAATAAGCAACACCATTCCCTTGCTACCTATTCAAGAACACCCTGCCTATGTCAGTATTTTAAATAAAGGAAAAATGAATACTGTTTTATGTTTTTCTTTCCGATATTTGTTAAGTAATGAATAAGCAAAAAATAATTGTTTCTATAAGTGGGGCTAGCGGTGCTATTTATGCCAAAGTTTTGTTTGATAAGTTACAACAGCTCAGCGAGCAAATAGAAGCTGTTGGTGTGTTGATGTCGGACAATGCTAAATTTGTTTGGGAAACAGAACTAGGTGATAAAGACTATAAGAATATGCCGTTCGACTTTTATGAAAAGCAAGACTTTATGGCTCCTTTTGCTTCAGGATCTGCTCAATACGAAACTATGATTATCTGCCCTTGTTCTATGGGTATATTGGGAAGAATTGCCACAGGTATTTCAAACGACTTAACTACTCGTGCGGCTGATGTCATTTTGAAAGAAAGAAGAAAACTCATCTTAGTAACTCGAGAAACTCCATTGAGTTTAATTCATATCAATAATATGAAACTTGTAACGGAAGCGGGTGGAATTATTTGTCCAGCCAGCCCTTCTTTTTACAGTAATCCAACAAATTTTGAAGCTCTTGTTTCTACCGTAATTGACCGTGTATTAACACTCAGTAGTTTAAATCTTGATACGTATCGTTGGGGCGACACAAAATAATTTCGCCAACTTTGAGTTATACTATTTGTGAACTCAAAACAAACCATGCTTCGATTCAGTAAAGCGGTCCTACAAAAAGTAAGTTTCGATAAAATTCTTTTTAAGAAGGAACTTAAAAAATCTATTTCTTGGCTTAAAAAAGAAGAGTTGACGATGTTGAAGATTTGGTGTTTAGGTACTTTTGGAAAACACAAAGATATCATTCTAGATACATTTGAGAATGTTATTTAAGAAACTCTATGTTTCTTTTAAGCCCTGAGAACTGAGCTCTCTTCAGTGGAGATGACCCGCTAAACACCTGCTTAAAAGTATCTTTTGTTAACGCATTCCAATCCTCTCGATTCATTTCTAACATCCCTTTTTTGGGTGTAAAACCTTGTTCTTGGTGTAACACCGAAAAACGATTCCAAGGGCATACATCTTGACAAATATCACAGCCGAAAATCCAATCGTCAAATTGACCTTTCATACTTGTGGGGATGGCATCTTTAAGCTCAATAGTGAAATATGAAATACACTTACTTCCATCTACCACATAGGGCTGTATGATGGCTTCCGTAGGACAAGCATCTATGCATTTGGTACAGCTGCCACAATGATCTGCAGTGGGGCTGTCTGGCTCTATTTCTAAATCAATAATTAGTTCTGCTAAAAAATAAAAAGAACCACTCTTTTTATTGATGAGATTGGAGTTTTTCCCTATCCAGCCCAAACCACTTTTTGCAGCCCATGCTTTATCCATTACCGGAGCAATATCTACAAAAGTGCGCCCGTGTACCTCACCTATTTCATTTTGAATAAATGCTAATAGGTTTTTTATCTTTTTTCCAATAACACGATGGTAATCTTTCCCATAAGCATACTTAGAAATTTTAGGAGCTGTAGACTCTTGCTCTTGATCAGTATAATAATTGAGCATGAGAGAAATGACAGTTTTTGCTCCATCTACCAAAAGTCGAGGATCTAATCGTTTGTCAAAATGCTCTTCCATAAAATGCATTTCTCCATGCTTGTTTTCTTGAATCCACTGTTCCAAACGAGGTGCTTCTTCTTCTAAAAAATCGGCTTTGGAAAACCCACAATACGCAAAACCCAATCGCTTGGCTTCTGCTTGTATCATCTGTTTATAGTTGGGCATCAGTCGAACAAACCTCCTTGTCGAGAAGTTGGTTTTTGATCTAAATGTTTATAGGCCTTTTCAGTAGCTTGTCTACCTCTTGGTGTGCGCATCAAGTAGCCTTCTTGAATCAGAAACGGCTCATATACTTCTTGAATAGTTTCTCCTTGTTCACCTACAGCAGTAGCTATCGTAGTAATTCCGACAGGACCTCCAGCAAACTTATCGATGATGGTAGACAAAATTCGATTATCCATTTCATCCAGTCCGTTTGCATCCACATTTAAAGCAGATAAGCCTGTATTAGTAATTTCTAAGTTAATAGAGCCATCTCCTTTTACCTGTGCAAAATCGCGTACCCTACGCAAAAGAGCATTGGCAATTCTAGGGGTGCCTCTACTCCTTCCAGCAATCTCTGCGGCTGCATCCTTACTTATTGAAATGTCTAAGATACTTGCTGATCGATTAATAATATTAGATAACGTATTAGTATCATAATACTCCAATCTAGAGTTAATCCCAAAACGTGCTCTTAAAGGAGCTGTCAATAATCCAGAGCGTGTGGTAGCTCCTATTAAGGTAAATGGATTAAGTTCAATTTGAACAGAGCGAGCATTAGGTCCTGTTTCAATCATGATATCAATTTTGAAATCTTCCATAGCAGAATATAAATATTCCTCTACAATAGGACTTAATCTATGTATCTCATCAATGAATAAAATATCGCCTTCTTCAAGATTAGTGAGTAGCCCTGCCAAGTCTCCAGGTTTATCCAACACAGGGCCTGAGCTTACCTTAATACCTACCCCCATTTCGTTGGCGATGATATGTGAAAGGGTTGTTTTACCTAGACCTGGGGGGCCGTGTAACAAGACATGATCCAGTGCTTCTTCTCTCATTTTTGCAGCACTCACAAAAACCTTAAGGTTTTCTACTACTTTCGGCTGCCCACTAAAGTCGGAAAAATCTTGGGGTCTAAGCGCCTTATCCAACTCCATCTCCTCATTGGAGAGATGCTCTCTTTCTGGATTCAATTCATCAATCATCTGACACAAAGATAAACTAATATCGAGCTAAAAAAAATGCCAGATCAATTTGATTGGGC
>CAXDKI010000036.1:0-6823 GCA_963990215.1 uncultured Flavobacteriales bacterium
CACAAGGAGTATCGTCGGCAGCGTCAGATGTGTATAAGAGACAGCCCATGATCATTGGTCCCCAAGAACCAATGTAGTCGATATAATCTTTTCCATCTACATCTGTCATGATAGATCCTTTGGCAGACTGGAAAAATATGGGTGTACCGCCAACCGATCGGAAGGCACGTACTGGAGAATTTACTCCCCCAGGTATAAAGAGCTGTGCTCTTTTAAATAATTCTTTGCTTTTACTCATTCTTACTTCAACAGTTTTGTTGCTTCTTTGGCAAAATAAGTGGCGATTAAAGTAGCTCCTGCTCTTTTGAATGCCAATAGCGATTCGAGCATGACTTCATCGTGATTGAGCCAACCTTTTTCAGAGCCTGCTTTAATCATGGCATATTCACCAGATACTTGATAAGCTGTTACCGGTACATCAAAGTTTTCTTTCACTAAACGAACCATATCTAAATAAGGCATGCCTGGTTTTACCATCACCATATCAGCACCTTCTTCAATATCTCTTTCTACTTCGCTTAGCCCTTCACTGGCATTAGCAGGATCCATTTGGTAGGTTTTCTTATCACCAAACCCAGGTGCTGAATCTAGGGCATCTCTAAATGGTCCGTAGAAGGAAGAGGCATACTTTACGCTATAAGACATAATGCCTGTATTGCTAAATCCTTCTTCTTCTAATCGCTCTCGGATATATCCGATTCTTCCATCCATCATGTCGGAAGGGGATACCATATCGGATCCTGCTTGTGCATGACTGACAGCCATTTCTCCTAATACTTCTACTGTAGCATCGTTAATGATTTCATCATCTTCTACAATGCCATCGTGACCGTAAGAGGAGTAGGGGTCTAGGGCTACATCACTCATCACATACATTTCAGGAACTGCTTTTTTGATGGCACGAATTCCTCTTTGCATCAATCCGTTGGGGTTTATAGCCTCTGTTCCTTCATTATCTTTTAAATTGTCTTCTATCTTAGCGAAAAGCAAAACAGAGCGCAAGCCTAAAGCGTAGCATTCTTTTACTTCTTCTACCAATAAGTCAAGGGTGTATCGGAAGTATCCTGGCATAGAAGTAATTTCTTCTTTTTTATTTTTTCCTTCCATAAAAAATAAGGGAACAATAAAGTCGGTAGGACGTAAATGGTGTTCTTGCACCAAGCTGCGTATTGCTGCAGTAGTTCTTAATCTTCTATTTCTTTGGTATGGAAAAGTCATTTTTTTAAGTTGTTGGTTACTAGTTTTTAGTATTAGCCCACTCGCGTGGATTTTTTAATACTTCAATTAGTTCTTCTTCTTTACTTCCTTTTGCTGGATGATGATTGTACTCCCATCGGACGGTGGCAGGTAGGCTCATTAAGATAGACTCTGTGCGCCCTTTGGTTTTAATGCCGAAGTGTGTACCTCTATCATGTAGTAGATTGAACTCCACATAGCGGCCTCTTCTGATTTCTTGCCACTCTTTTTCTGCTTCGGTGAAGCGTTCATCTTTATGTTTTTCTATAATAGGGATGTATGCTTCTGTAAATGCATTTCCAGAATCGATACTGAATGCCAATCGATCTTCCATGTTGATACCTTCTTCTGTTTTGAGGTAGTCGTAAAAGATGCCGCCAATTCCTCTGCACTCATCACGGTGGCTGTTAAAGAAATATTCGTCACAGGCTTTTTTGAAATCAGTGTAGTAGTCTGCATGATGTTGGTCGCAGACAACTTTGTTTGTAGAATGAAAATGCTTGGCATCTTCTTCATCCAAATAGTAAGGAGTAAGGTCAGAGCCCCCACCAAACCATGAGGTTTGTAGATTTCCTTTGCTATCGTACATCTCAAAGTAACGCCAATTGGCATGTACGGTTGGTACTTTTGGACTGAAAGGGTGTATGACCAATGATAATCCGCAAGCGTAAAAAGTAGCTTCTTCTACTTTGAATTTTTCTTTGAAGATTTGAGGTAGATCTCCGTGAACTACGGAAACATTTACGCCTCCTTTTTCAATCACTTTTCCTTTGTTGAGGATGCGTGTTTTTCCACCGCCACCTCCAGGTCTTGCCCATTTGTCTTCTTCGAAACGACCTATGCCATCACTTGTTTCCAAGGCAGCGCAAATACGGTCTTGTAAATCAAAAATGTGTGCTTCAAATCGTTCTTTGATAGACATTAGGCAGAGTAGTTTTTAATAGCGTTAATAAATGCTTTAGCATTTTCTACAGGAACGGTCGGTAAGATGCCATGTCCTAGGTTGGCAATGTAGCGATCTTTTCCAAATCCATCTACCATCTCTTTGGCTAATCGCTCAATTTCTGCGATAGGAGCAAACAACCACGATGGATCGAAGTTTCCTTGTAGGGTGATGTTTTTACCTGCTAACTTTCTAGCTTCCTGTGGTGTGAGTGTCCAATCAACACCTAGGGCATTACAGCCCAAGTTAGCCATATCTTCAATAGCGTACCATGCGCCTTTTGCAAATACAATAGAAGGCGCTCCTTTCACATTATCAATGATTTGCTTGATGTATGGTAAGGCAAACTCTTTGAAATCGTTGGGAGATAGAAGTCCCGCCCAAGAATCGAACACTTGGTATGCTTGTGCTCCTGCTTCAATCTGCGCATTCAGATAAGCAATGGTTGTATCGGTAATGGTTTGTAACAGTGTATGCGCTGCTTCTTTGTGTTGGTGACAAAATGCTTTGGCCTGAGAAAAATCTTTTGACCCTTGTCCTTGTATCATGTAGCAAAGTATGGTGAAAGGAGCTCCTGCAAAACCAATAAGTGGCACTCTTCCGTTTAAATCCTTTCTGGTAAGGGTGATGGCATCCATCACATAGCTTAGCTTATCGTGTACATTGGGCACTTTAATAGCTTTAGCATCTGCTAGGTTTTGCACTGTTTTTGGTAAGAATGGTCCTTTACCAGGAATCATTTGCACCTCATAACCTAAGGCTTGCGGTACAACTAAGATATCGGAGAATAAGATAGCCGCATCGGCACCTACTTGTTCGATAGGCATTATGGTAATTTCTGAAACGAGCTCAGGAGTTTCACATCTTTCAAAGAAGGTGTATTTTTCGCGTAGTACACGATAGTCTGGTAAAAACCTTCCAGCTTGACGCATCATCCACACAGGAGGTCTTTCTATTTCTTCGCCACGCAAAGCGCGTAGTAATAAATCATTTTTTAGTTCTGGAAAATCGTGTTTCATCGATTGAAATATGCTTGGGCGGTTTGCATGATACTTTCCGCGCTAGATTCTTTACTAATAATGGGCTGTTGCCCATGCTCTGTTAATGTCTGTGCTGTTGTTGTTCCGATGGCAAAACAAGGAAGTCCGTTAAAACCACCATTTTGACTCATCCCTTTTACCGAGCTTGGACTCATAAAAGCCAAACCATCAACATACTGCAAATTTAGTTTTTTCTGAAGGATTTCAGTGCGATAAACAACTGCTTCAGTAAGTTTGATGTTGGCTGCATTTAAAAGTTGAGGGAGCTCTGTTCTTCTTTTTTTTCCGCAAATGAAAAGCACCTCTTTTTCACCGTTTTCTATAATCAGTTTTGCGACTCCCTTAGCTGTTGCTATTTTTGGATGTATAGCTTGCGGTATGTTTTTAGCTGTTTTTGAGCCAATCGCATAAATTTTTTTTGGTAAGTTTTCTTCAATAATGAGCTTGGTAGCCGTTCTGCTGGTTACAACCCAAGGGATTTTTTTATTCCATTGATTGCTATCAAAATCCAAAGGAATTGTTTTAATGAGAGGCTCACATGATACTCTGAAATCATCAGTAGATAGCGATTCGTTATCTACTTGATTGAGAAATAGTATGTGTTTGCTGTTAGTCATTTTTTGAAGCAGTAATAAGTTCGTCTGCTCCTTGTGCTAGCGCTAATTGAGCTGCTTCTCGGCCAATTCCTTGTGCTTCTTCCAAAGATTTACTCAGCTCAATTTCTATTTTTTCTTTTCCTTCTGTGTCCAGCACAACACCATGAAAATGCATTTCGCCTTCTTCAATATGTACCTCAGCACCCACTGGGGCAGAGCAACCTCCGCTTAACTCGTTTAAAAAATCTCTTTCCGCTAGTGTGCAGGCAGCTGTTTCTAGATGGTGAAGAACTTGTAGAGTGGTAAAAATAGCTTCATCCCCTTCGGGGTAAACGACCGCTACAGCACCTTGTGCAGGAGCATGAAGCATCCAATCCAATGATTGTGCTATCTCATATTCTAGTTCTAGTCGAATGAGCCCTGCAGCAGCAAAGATGGCGGCATCCCAATTACTATCTTTAAGTTTTTGAATGCGTGTACCTACATTTCCTCTAATGTCTACCATTTGATGATTAGGGTAATGCTGCAACCACTGTGATTTTCTTCTGTTACTGCTTGTGGCAACAATGGCAGTTTCTTTATTAAGGAAATCGATTCCGTTACGACAAACAATAACATCAGCAGGGTTTTCTCTTTCCAAGATGGCACCTAAAGCGATGCCTTCAGTTAATTCGGTTGGCATATCTTTAAAGGAATGTACAGCGATGTCAATTTCTCCATTCAGTAAAGCATCATCTAAAGCTTTGGTAAAAACACCTTTTCCTTCTATTAAAGGTAGTGGAGTATCCAGAACTTTATCACCTTCTGTAAAGATAAGCACTAATTCAGTGCTATGTCCTTCAGCTTGTAATTGCTTGGATACATGATTGGCTTGCCAAAGGGCTAGCTTACTTTTACGTGTTCCAATCTTAATATGCATCTAGCTCGTACATTTCTTGAATAATCTCTAAAATATCTTCATTATGACGATATCTTTTACGAAGGTATTCAATGTTTTTACTGCTGATTCTTTTCAGAATACTGTTGATGAGCGGTTGAACTTTTTCTAATTCTTCCGTTGAGTATTTTCCTTTGTGCTTACTGATTTCATCTGTTTTTTCCATCTCAAACACTTGGTTTATTTTTTTGATGGTGGGGCCTAAGGTGTGTAATTTGTACCAGTCCTCAAACTCCATTTTGTGTAAGTTGATGATGGTTCGTGCTTTTGGGATGTCCTTTCTTCTTTTAGCTAATGTTTCGTCGGCAACTTCCTTTAGTTTATCCATATCGATTAAATGAATTCCTTTCATTTTATCAAGTTCAGGATCGATATTTCTTGGTACTGAAAGGTCGATTAATAGTTTTTCATCAAAAGATTTTGGGAGATGTTCGGTCTTTAGCGTAGGAGTTTTAGAGGCTGTAGATACCATAATTATGTCTGCGGCTGCCACTTCATCTAATAAATGCTCAATAGGAGCTACTGAAACACCATACTTGTGCGCAATAGTATTAGCTTTTTCTAATGTTCTATTGGTAACAGTAACTTTCTTAAACGGTTGGCTGGTTATGTTTTCCAAAGTACGCTCTCCAATTCCTCCTACTCCTAATAAAAGTATTGTTTTGTCTTTCAGATTATCAAAATTATTACGCACATATAATACTGCGGCATGCGCTACAGAGGCTGCTCCTTTACTAATATTGGTAAAGGATTGCACCTTTTTGTTGGACTGAAAAACAAACTGTAGCAATCTATCTGTCACACCGTTGAGAGCATTGAGTTTTTTTGCCTGCTCTATACCTTCTTTAACCTGAGAGAAAATTTGTAAATCTCCTAAGATTTGTGAATCGAGTCCAGTGCTTACTTCAAACAGTTGCTGGATGGCTTCTTCTGCTTGTAAAACAAAACCATATTCGTTAAGGTCTGCAAGTTTTCCATCGCTGTATTTTACAAATAATTCTTTGAGTTGATGGATGTTTCCTCCATCTGCGAAAAGTTGTGTTCTGTTACAAGTAGAGATAGTAAAAATACTTTTTACATCTAGTTCTAGAGCCTCTTTTATGAGTAGAGCAGATTGTTCTCTTCCAATGCTGAATTGCTCACGAACAGATAATGGAGATTTCCAGTGGCTAATACCTACGCTTACAAAAGTTGAAATCATAGGTTGCAAAAATACAATTTGTTAGATTAAAAAAAGAAGATTTTTCTTAATTAAAGTGCGCGTTTTGTGATGATTTGTTTCACACACTCTACCCATGTTTCACTATCGTTTAAACTTTCTACTAGTTGAACTTTTTCACCACCGTGTTCTTCAAAAATTTCTTGATACTCATCACCTATTTCTATAGTTGTTTCAAGGCAATCAGCAACAAAAGCTGGTGAAAAAACTAATAGGTTTTTGTCACCTATTTTCGCACGATCTTTAATAATTTCATCTGAAAATGGCTCAATCCATCCTTTTCCAAGTCTTGATTGAAAAGCAATAGTAAAGTCATCTTTTTTTAATTTAAATCTTTTAGCTAATTGTAATGCTGTTTCGTAACAACTTGCTTTGTAGCAAAACACATTAGCTTCGTTAATTCCGTGTTCACAGTCATTATCTCTGCAAAGCCCATCTTCATATACTTTATCAACATGTCTTTCAGGCAGACCGTGAAAGCTGAAAAGTACATGATCGTATTCCTTAAAATCATATATATTTCCTCTTTCTTCAAATGCTTTAAGGTACAATTCATGATCAAAAAATTGTGTTGCAAAAGTAAGTTCAGGAATTACCCACCATTTTTTGATGACATCCATAGCTTGTTCAATAACTGATCCATTTGTTGCTGATGCGTATTGAGGAAAAAGCGGTAGAATGATAATTTGTTTAAAATTTTTAGCCTCCCAACCTGAAAGAATTTTTTTTAGCGAAGGATTTTTATAGCGCATGGCATATTCTACATGAAAATCAGGACCTAAAGACAATTTTAACTTCTCACAAAGATTTTTTGTATGAAACACGATCTGTCTCTTATACACATCTCCGAGC
>CAXDKI010000037.1:0-6787 GCA_963990215.1 uncultured Flavobacteriales bacterium
TTTGTTGAGGCGTGAATAGGCGCTCCCTTTCCTCTTTTTCATCTTCAAAAACAATTTCAGGGATGGTGTGCCCAAGCAACAAGGTGTCTTGAGCGATGCTGTTTGCAGCGACTAAAATCAGAATAATAATGAGTGTTAACCTCATTTGTTCAAAACTGTTTGCAAGACCTCATGTGATTGTATTTTTGCACATCCTTCAACATGTAAAGCATAATAATCTAATAAAATACCTAAAAGTTCTTTTTTGTTGTGTGTTATTGCTTGCCCGCTTAAAAGTTGCGCAAATGTAGTAATTAAAGGCGCCTGAATGAAGTGTTGATGAGTCGCGGGAGCTGTAGCGCAAAAACAACCTTCTATTAAATCGAAAAAAGGCCAATCATTGTGGTTTTCTTCTGGACAAAAACCTAAAAAACCACTTAATCCAACCAAAAAATGTAAATGAAAGGCGCTGTCAAATTCTTTTTGATCAAAATGAATGAGGGAGCTCTCTATAAAAGAAAATAAGTGGGTATTAGGAGACTCTTCCTTCAGGCACTTACCCAATATCTCTGCTAAAAAAAACAAAACAGAACTTTTGTAAATATGGAAAGGAGCCTCTTGATATTGGTAGTCAATCTTACACTCTTTAATGCGTTGAAGCCCTGATTTTTCTTTGTGATAAACCTCTAAATCTAGAATAGTTAGAGTTTGGTAATAGGTGTTTTTGCCTTTCTTTTTTCTTACTCCATTTACTATATATGATTGTAAGCCTAGCGATTCTGTATAAATGCGGCAAATAATGCTGCTTTCAGCATATTTGATACTACTTAAAACAATTCCTTTTGTTTGTTGAATCATTAGTGGATGAAAAGGATTTTAGTAACATTTGTTTCTGTGCCAAAAGAATTGCTACTAAAAACTAAATAAACTCCTGTTTGCACACGCTCTCCGTAGCCGTTTTTACCATCCCAAACAGCTTGCCCCCCTAGTGCTATGGTTTTGTGCACTAGCGTTCCGTTGAGGTCGGTAATTTTTACATCAGCATCTTCCACAAGGCCTTTAATAGCAATATTTCCGTTAAACTTTGGCCGCACCGGATTGGGGTAAACATTTACATTTTGATGTGTATCATACCCTTGCGTTGCATCCGACATATAAGAAAGCAACCCCTTGCTTGTGCCAATAAACACTTCTCCTGTTTGGTGATTGATAGCAATATCTGTGATAGTGTTGGAGAATAGTGGGCTATTTTCTTCTGTAAAGTGATGAATTTGTTCTGTTCCATCCGGAGAAACCAAAAATACGCCTCCACTTTGTGTGCCGAGCCATTTTCTATTGGCACCATCTACAGCAATAGCCGTTACTGTTTCATTTGCTAATAAGTATTCCACATATCCATCTACATCTACTAAAATTTGCTGTGCATCAAAGTCATAGCCAGAAAACACATTTTCAGGGCTGTAAAAAACAGATATTCCCTTATTTGTTCCTACCCAAATTTCACCATCCCTATCTTTTGCTAAAGAATAAACAGTTGTTGAAGGCAGGTTTCCCGAACCCAAAGAACTATTTAGTATCCTGTCTTGATCGTCTTGCACCTCTTCTATGGTGTTGTTGTCGTTGTAAACAACCAAACCTACCCCTGCAGGAACTACCACCCATTTTTGACCAATATTGTCAATAACAATATCGCCTAAATGCGTATTTGTGGTATTTGCACTTGTAAAACTAAAAGAATGCCAGTCGCCATTGTTTTTGCGCACAAATAACGGATTGTTTACTTGAGAGTTAGCCCCCCATAAATTACCTGCATTATCAAATACAATTGATTTTACCCGAATCCATCCGTAAGTAGTAGAGCTTGTATCAGGGCTTAGTGTCGCTAAATGACCATTTGTGTTTATGTGATCATATTGTGCTGTCTTTTCAAAACTAGCATTTTCATTCGACCAGCTTAGCTGCATCACACCATCATTCCAGCTAGCTAAAAAAACCTCCTTACTATTGTTTGGGTTGGAAACAACATCCACTACATCTTTGGTTTCTAGATAAGCATCAGATAGATTATTCCACGTGTGGTAATCACTCCAAAAAACACCTTCTTTTACATTGGCGTTATTCCAAGCGTCAATACCTCCACTAGCTACCCATAAATTGTTATTGTTTACAGAAATTGAAAAAACATCTTGAGTTGCAGGCCCTTCTGGGTGAAATAGCTGCCAATAAGAACCTGTTTTTTTTACCAGTCCGTTAACATTATCTGCAAACCATGTAGTGTCTCCTGAAGTGTATATGTCGCTTGCCCAACGGATAAGGTAGTCGCTATGTTTTTCGGTAATTTCGTTTTCATTAACCAAATACGCTTTGTTAGGAGTTAATAGAAACAAACCGCTCTCTGTCGACTCTAAAAACGAACGACTATTGATTGGAGAAATAGAGTTATTGCTCCCGTATACATGTAATGAATCCTGTGTGGTGAAGTACAATACCGACTGATCGGCGGCAAGGTCTTTTATTTTAGCGGAGTTGCCATGAGCGCTCCAACTATGAAAGTCGGACAAATTATCGATAGCCGAAGCCTTGTACAAGCCTGAGTCGGTGGCTGCAAAGAGGCTGTCGTTGTGAAATACCAGTTCGTTAACACTTAGATTACCGGCAGCATTTAGCAAAAATGTGTTGTTTATCTCTTTATCATTTAAGCCTAGTTCAATAATTCCAAAGGCGCAGGATAAATAGGCAAATTCCTGGTGAAAGTAAACGGAATTGATCCGTTTTTCTCCAAGCATATTCTCGTTCTTTAAATTTGGAATGTTATGAATGAGAAGCCCTTCTAATACATCTATATTACCATTAGAGTACCCCACAACAGCGCGCGACTCGTTGCTGTTCATGCAAGAGACACCTACATCACTAAGCCCTTGCACTTTGCTTAATCTTTGCGCTTTATTGTCACTTTTGTTAGCGATAAAAAGAGCGTTCTCTGTAGCAACCATAAGTTGTTGATTATATCCGCATAAAGCAATGGCGTTTTTATAAGGAAGATGATCTTTAAAGGCTCCTATGCTTTGCGCAGAGACAGCCATAACACCGCATAAGAAAATAAAACTTAGAATCTTTTTCATCGCCACAAAGAAACAACTAATACTAAACAAATTTAAAACAAACTTATTGTAAGGACAGTGTGTGTTGAAGCTGTTTGAGTGTGACACTATTCAAGAACCAACCTATCATTTTTTAGTATGCTGATAATCAGATCAATAAGGTTATCTGAAAATTAAGGCCTCTAAGAGAAAAAGTTTCTTTTTGAATGACACTGCTCTACAAAGAGGCGAGACGACTGCAAAAACGCTTATTTGGCTTTTTTGTGCCTAATAATGAATATTTGGCTAGAAAACTCTCGGTTTTGGAAAAGCGCACGCAAATTAGAAAGGAGTCCAATGATTGTTCCTTTGAGTAGTTTTTTTTGTCCGCTTTTAATTTTTTCGCTTAGCATGGCTACGTAAAAAGCATCAAACCACATAGGTTTAATTTTAGTTATTTCTAAATCATGTTGGTTTAAAAGTGTGCTCATGCTATTTTTATCAAAATGATATAGGTGTCTAGGTACATCGTAAGCAGCCCAATTTTCTTGGTAATATTTTGCATCCCACGATTTATGATTTGGGACCGCTATGAGCAGTTCACCTTCTTTTTTTAACCAATACTTAAAATTTCTTATACTCTCTTGCAGGTTTGGAATGTGTTCCAGTACATGCCACAGCATTATTCTGTCTATACTGTTTTCGGCAAGCTCAATCTTTTCAATTGTTTCAGTAAGCTCTATTTTATAGTTTTTGCGGGCTTGTTTACGGGCTTTTTCTTCTGGCTCTACTCCTATACAAGCCCATCCTTTTGTTTGGCAAGCGGCTAACAACTCCCCTGTTCCCGATCCTAACTCTAACAGCGCGCCCGTTTTCTTTCCTAATAACTTTACTTTTTTCTTTAAGTTAATGAATCTGATCAGTTTATATAACTTATTAAACAAACCCTTATTGGAGTTTGAGTGAGAAATGTACTCTTCAGATTGGTAATACGTTCCTAGGTCTTTATATTTAGGAATTTTGTTGGTGAAAAGAAAGTCGCATTTCAGACACTTAGATATTGGGAATGTTTCACGCGAAACAGTATCGTCTACACAGTTTAATTGTGTTGTAAGCTTCTCCGATTGGCAAATAGGGCAATTTTCTATAGTGTTCATATTGTTGTGGTGGTTTCACGTGGAACGCTAGCGCCCCATATAAACAAGAAGTACGTTAATGTCAGAAGGTGAAACACCGCTTATTCTAGATGCTTGCCCAATAGACCTTGGCTGTATAGCGCTTAGTTTTTCTCTAGACTCAGAAGAGATAGCGCCTAGTTTGCTGTAGTTGAAGTTGTCGGGGATTTTGATCCCCTCTAGTTTGTTTACTTTTTGAGCAGTTTCCTCTTCCCTTGCAATGTATCCGTTGTATTTAATTTGAATTTCTGCTTGTTCAACAGCTTCTTGTTCAAATTCGTCTAACTTTTCTTGTATGGAATTAATTTTTAAAAAGTCTTTAATTTTGATTTGAGGCCTGCTTAATATTTTAGCCAGCTTTGTTTTTTGCTTGATGGTAGAGCTGTTGTTAGCTTCTAAGGTTTTGTTAATAGTTTCTGGGGTAATGCTTTCGTTTTCTAAATAAGTTGTGACTGACTTAGTAGCTGAAGCCTTTTTCTCTACCCTTTCCATGCGTTCATTGCTTGCTAACCCCATTGCGTGGCCTTTTGCTGTTAGCCTTAAGTCAGCATTATCCTGACGCAGTAAAATACGGTACTCTGCTCTAGAAGTAAACATACGATATGGTTCGTCAGTTCCTTTTGTTACTAAATCGTCGATTAACACTCCAATATATGCTTCTGATCTTCCTAGATTGAATGCTTCGATGTCTTTTACTTTTCTATGCGCGTTTATTCCGGCCATTAAGCCTTGACAAGAAGCTTCTTCATAGCCTGTAGTTCCGTTGATTTGTCCTGCAAAAAAGAGGTTTTCTACAAGCTTTGTTTCTAGCGTTAGTTTCAACTGTGTAGGAGGGAAATAATCATATTCAATCGCATATCCAGGACGGAAAATTTTTACATTTTCAAAACCAGGAACTAACTTAAGCGCTTTGTGTTGCACCTCTTCTGGTAAAGAGGTGGAAAATCCATTCACATAGATTTCTACCGTATTCCACCCTTCTGGCTCTACAAAGATTTGATGTCTATTTCTTTCAGAAAATCGCTCAATTTTGTCTTCGATAGAAGGGCAATATCTGGGTCCAAGGCCCTGAATTCGGCCGGCAAACATAGGTGATTGTTCAAAACCAGTTTTTAAAACATCGTGTACATCTGGGTTGGTGTAGGTGATATGGCAGCTTCTTTGCTTCTCCAGTTTAGGGGTGTCTGAATAAGAAAATTTACCAGGATTGGGATCACCTGCTTGCTCCTCCATTTTACTGTAATCTAAAGACCTCCCATCTACTCTAGGAGGAGTTCCTGTTTTCATACGCCCACTTTCAAACCCTAGTTTTACCAAAGTTTCGGTTAGGCCTGTTGCAGCTCTTTCTCCACTCCTACCTCCTCCAAATTGTTTTTCACCAACATGAATGGTTCCATTTAAGAAGGTTCCGTTGGTTAACACTACTGTTTTGGCTGCAATTTTTTGTCCCATAGAAGTTGTTACACCACGTACTTTTCTGTCTTTTACTATCAAGCCATCAACCATGTCTTGCCAAAAATCAACATTAGGTGTTGCTTCTAGCATCAGGCGCCATTCTTCAGCAAACCGTAAACGATCGCTTTGCGCTCTTGGGCTCCACATAGCAGGACCTTTTGAGCGGTTAAGCATACGGAACTGAATCATTGTTTTGTCCGTAATGATTCCAGAATATCCACCAAGCGCATCAACTTCTCTTACGATTTGCCCTTTTGCAACACCTCCCATAGCAGGGTTGCATGACATTTGGGCGATGGTTTGCATATTCATAGTAACTAACAGTACGCTAGAGCCAAGATTAGCTGCTGAAGCGGCTGCTTCACAGCCTGCGTGCCCCGCTCCTACCACAATTACATCGTATTCTTTCTCAAACATTTCTTAAGTCCTTGTGTGCTAATAAATTAGGATCGCAAAGATAGGTAAAAATCTTCTTTTTCTCGCATAGTATTTGCTTCTTCTTTGCTTTTATCTTGATAACCAGCCAGATGTAAAACGCCATGAATTATAACACGATCTAATTCATTTTCAAAATCCACCCCAAAAGTATTGGCGTTTTCTGCTACACGCTCTACGCTAACAAAAACATCTCCGTTGATGATGTCTCCCTCGCAATAATCAAAAGTAATGATGTCTGTGTGGGTGTCATGCTTTAAAAACTGGATGTTTTTTTCCAATAGGTAATTGTCTGTGCAAAAAATAAAACTTAATTCCCCTACTCTTTTGCTTTCATTGAGTATACTGTTGACAATCCATTTAGATCGTGCATCTTGTTTAGATAGTTTAAAATCACATTCGCTATGAAAGAAAATATTAGCGTCCATCATCCTGAAAATATTCGTTGACTTTATTTTTGTAAAAAGGTGTTAAGGAAGGCGGAATGGTTCTTAAAAGCTCTTCTTGTTTTTTCTTTTCTTTTTGGTATTCTTCAAGCGGATCAAGCAGTCTATTCGTGATATCTTGAAGCCATTCTTGAGACTGTCTTTGTTGATCTTGCTCCCTTTCTCTATGCGCCTTATCTGCTTCTAGTAATTTACTGAGAATTTCCTGTTGCCTCAA
>CAXDKI010000038.1:0-6783 GCA_963990215.1 uncultured Flavobacteriales bacterium
CACAAGGAGTATCGTCGGCAGCGTCAGATGTGTATAAGAGACAGATACCATTCTCTCCATTAGAAGAAAAATTGTGTGTCCCTTGTGTGAAAATACTTCCACCATTATTAATAAGAACATTTTCTATTTGTACAAGTTCAGCTTCCGTATTTTCGTCTATTTGTAATGGAGTAATTATTTGTGGGCTAATATTATATCCCGCTCCATGATTGATAATACTAATAACTGGATCTAACTCCAAAAGACCATTATAGTCTTTTAATTCTCCTGTAACTGTAATGCTATCACCACGGTTAATATTTGCTAGAAGTAATTGCAGTTGATCATACGCAGGGAGTCCTGCAGAACTATCTTCAACATAACGAATTGGACCAAGTTCATCACCATTCGTAACAATACCGCTAATAGCAACAGTATCACCTATAGCTTGTGCTCTTGCTGTAGCAATATTTTGTGCTTGTATGCTTGTTACAAAAAGTGTTAATAATGCTAGATAAATAGATTTCATCTTTAAAAGTTTAATTTGATTGATGCGTTATATCTTCTGCCCATACCTACAAATACCCCAGCAGATGTAGCATCGAAGTTTTCGGTGTTGCCAGGAATGTATTGGTCGTTGTTTTGGGCATCGGAAATGTATGTTTTGTCGAATAGATTCAGTACACTTAGGTTAAATCGTAAAGCCATTTTTTTATTGATTGGAAGTTTAAATCCTGCGTATAAGTTGTATAAATTATAAGATGGTATCATCCAGGACTCTGTTCCTGCGGTTGCTCCGGTTAACGATATAGGGTCGAAGTCGGCATAATGATTATCGTAGTAAGATCTTCTGATTTTTACCCAAGCATTTTTAGAGATATCCCAACGAATGCTCATTGCAAACTGCGTTTGTGCAGCATCTCCTACATGTACGCCTTGGGCATCGAAAGCAATTACTTCTTGATTTCCATTGTCGTTAAGGACAGGTATTCCTTCGTCATCATAAAAACGAGCGGTATCTTTCGAGGTCCAAGTCCAATCGCCAATAGAACTCATCCATTCGATAGTAATAGGTTTTAGCTTGAAAGCCCAGTCGAGCTCTACTCCCTTATGAAGCGCATCCATTCCATTGATGTTTGCTTTGTAAGGCGTGTCGTCAATAATGACCGTAACCCCTCCGTTAACTGGTTTGTTGCGCCAAATGGTGTTGTAAGCATTTGCATTCAAAGAGAAATGAGTAGAACGGTAGGCGTATCCAGCCTCTATTGCTTTTACAAATTCGTTTTGGATGTCTCGGAAGAGTTGATTATTATAGTCGAAAACATTCCCAAACTTAGGGGCTTTAGAAATATAACCTGCATTTACAAAAACATTGTGATAGTCGTTAATGTTATAGTTTGCACCTGTTTTAAAGGTCCATCCATTAAACTTTTGCCAATCACTTTGTGAATGTTTAGCTTCCGAGGAGTTTTGTGTGTAAGCCAATCCATTGTGCCAAATAGTATCCTCTACCATTATCTTGTTGGCTCCTACGATATTTCCGTTTTCATCATAAATGATTTCGGTGCTTACAGATGTTCCTAAAGCTTCGGCGTAAGTAGTGTCGGCTAAAACTAAATCTTTCCTCTTGAAATAATCAATGCGCTTATATATAGATGTTGCTTCGGAAATATTTAAAAACAAGCTGAATTTATCATCTGCATATTCTATTTGTCCAAAACTACCATACCATTTCACTAAGCCATCGTAGTTGTAGCTGATCTTATCTCCTACTGTTTTCACTAAAGATGTTTGTGTTTTATTGGCGTCGTCGATGAAATAATCTCCACCTAATAAATCATATACTTCTTGATAGTGCTCTCCTTTGTATGAGCGCGCATCTATTCCTCCTGAAAGGGTTGTATGTTCAGATAAACTATAGTTTATCGTAGAAAGTAAGCCATACCAATAGTGGTTATTGAACGAGCTTTTAAGGATAGTCGTAGCTTTATGTAAATCGGAACTATAAAGAGGGTCAATCATCCCCATATTTTCATTATAGATAGGCTGAAGGTTGAGCTGACCTTCAGTGTCGTAGTTGGAGGTTTGTCCGTCTAAACGCGTACCTCCTCCGTTGCCAATAGACGCGTAGGCAATATTAGAGATGTGTAAATTATCGTTTATTGCCCAAAAATCTCTCAAAGAGAATTGAGGTTTATGGTAGTAGTTTTTGCGTGTATTCAGTGCTATTCTCTCCCCCTGCATTGTGTCTCCGTTTTCGTTCACACTCCAACGGTTAAGCCACCCCCAATGTCTATTGTATTGCCTTCCTTTATCCATTAAGGGTTGCCCAGTAGTATCAGCCCCCATGCTTAACGCAAAGTCACTATCAAAAGTACTAATACTGCTTTTATAACTCCTTTGTCCATGTTCTTGAGGCGCGCCCATTGCAGTCATACTGATAACATGTTTTCCAATACTCTTTTGCAGTTTTGTATAGTAGAAATAACCCTTTGTAAAGTTTTGATCTACCCATCCATTACCTTGTTTGTAGGATCCTGCAAGGGTTAACCCCCATCCGTTTTCGCTTTTGCCAGTGTTTAGTCCAAATGAGGTATTGAGATATCCATTAGGCCCAATACTTTGCTTCACCATTCCGCCAGCTTTATTGCTGATGCCTTTAGTAATGATGTTCATGGTGCCTCCAATGGAAGGAATTGCTATTTTAGAAGCACCTAGGCCTCTTTGTACTTGAGTATTACTTGTTACAGAGCTTAGTCCAAACCAATTTGACCAATATACCCAACCGTTCTCCATATCATTAACAGGTATTCCATCAATCATTACAGCAATATTTCGTTGGTTGAAGCCACGAATATTGATTCTTGCATCACCATCGCCTCCACCTTGCTGTGTAGCGTAAACACCTGGCGTAGAATTGAGTAGCATAGGCATATCTTGACCGGCTAATTCTTCTTCTATTTTTTTAGCTGGAATCGTAGAAAAGGCAACAGGTGTTTTTCGATCGATTGCCACATCTGCCACCACTTCTACTTCGCTTAGGGTTGTTGTTTTAAGACTAATGTTTAGTTCAGTATTTCTATCAATACTAATTTCTTTTTTATAAGCTTGATAACCTACATATGATGCGGTGATAGTATAAGTCCCCTTTTTCAATCTTAATTCAAACTGACCATCGAAGTCACTTACAGTTCCTTCGCCATTAGCATATAAAATAGTAGCGCCAATTAGAGGTTCACCTGTGTTTTTATCGCTGATTGTACCGCTAAGAATATTTTGAGCCTGAATGTTGTAACAGACTAGTAATAAGCAAAAAAGAGATAAATATCGCATAAGAAAGCGTTAACAAAGACCAAGCAAAATTGGTTTTATTGTTATTGTATGATTAGTTTTTCTTCCCAAACCCCATCCGAGTTATTTGCTTTTATGAGGTAAGTTCCGCTGCTTAATTGCTGCGTGTTTATAGTAATTATGTTTTGTTCGCTTTTAAATTTTCTAACGGTTTGTCCCACCATATTGATTAAGCTGATATTTCCTAAAGGTCGATCGGCTTGTAAAATTAGGATGTTGTTATTAGTACTTGGATTAGGATACAAACGAATATTGTTCGCTTGTACTACAATAGAAGCTGGAGTATAGCAATCGCAAGAGTGTGAGCCTAATTCCGTAAAAGTGTTTTGAGCTAGTGTATCCCACTCGGCAGTTGGGTCAAATAGAATAGGGCTAATTGTTACACCTTGCTTTATATTTGCCTTTCTGATAAGCGTATGATCTCTAGTCCACCAATCTCCACCATTGGCATCGGTAAAACCAGCTGATGCATCATCTGTCCAAGCATAACCTGGATCTTCTCCAATTTTTCCGAAAATATCTACTGCAGTTTCGTTTTTTCTTAGACCTATCGCATCATCTCCATTAAACACCATTACTCTACAGCCATTTGTTCCAGAGTTATAGTCAGTAGAGTAAAATGCAGAGTTTACGAAAGTGTTGCCAATATTCAATAAATCAGCAAATAAGATTGTGTCATATCCAGTTCCATTAGCGTCTTGTCTGTCTAATAGAGCTATAAAAGTACCATAGGCAGGAACAGTTCCGGTTAAAGGTTGTACATATTGAATATCAGATTCAATTGATTCTCCAGCACCATTAGAATATCTTACTAGGTCGTAAGTGTTATCTAATAAAATATCATTAGGTGTTGGGTTGTAAAACTCTAAAGCCTTATTGTTATGGCTTCCTTCAACATATTCAGAAATGAATAATTCTGTGCAATCTTGCTGCACTATCTGTGCTTGTGCTAACAATCCCAGCATCATAATTGGAAGAAAAATGATTTTTCGCATTATTTGTAGTTTTTGATTATACCTCACAAACTTACTATTTTATCTTTTATATTTGAATTTATCAATGTGAATTGATAGTAAAGAAAAAGAGCATTAAATATGAAGAAAATAAACACCTTTGAGGAATATCAAACAGAATATTCAAGAAGTGTAGCAACACCCGAGCTTTTTTGGGCAGGAAAAGCTAATAGTTTTTATTGGTATAAGAAGTGGGATAGTGTTTTGAATTGGAATTTTAACGAGCCCAATATTAAGTGGTTTGAAGGTGGTAAGCTTAATATCACCGAAAATTGTTTAGATAGACACCTCAAGAAAAGAGGGGATAAAACAGCTATAACTTGGGTGCCTAATGATCCGAATGAAGTGAGTAGGTGCTTATCTTATAAGGAACTACACATAGAAGTGTGTAAGTTTTCGAATGTTTTGCGTTCCAATGGAGCAAAAAAAGGAGATCGAATATGCTTATATATGCCCATGGTACCAGAATTAGCTATCGCTGTCTTAGCCTGCGCTCGCATAGGGGCTATCCACTCGGTGGTATTTGCAGGATTCTCAGCTCATTCTTTAGCCGATAGAATTAATGATGCTTCTTGTAATATTGTAGTAACAGCAGATGGCGCTTTTAGAGGAACAAAAACAATAGGTTTAAAAACCATTGTAGATGAAGGACTGAAGCAGTGCGATACAGTTAAAAAAGTAATTGTATTGGAGCGCACTAAAGAAGATGTGTTGATGCAAGAAGAAAGAGATGTTTGGTGGCATGAGGAAATGATCTCAGCTAGTGAGATTCGTCCAGCGGAAGTGATGTGCTCTGAAGAACCTTTATTTGTATTATATACTTCCGGATCTACTGGTAAACCAAAAGGAGTAGTGCACACCACTGCAGGTTACATGGTGTATGCTGAGTACTCATTTCGTAATGTCTTTCAATATGAAGATGGAGACATATATTGGTGCACGGCCGATATTGGTTGGATTACGGGACATTCCTATATTATTTATGGACCTTTACTTGCAGGAGCAACAACCATGATGTTTGAAGGCGTTCCTACCTATCCAGATGCCGGTCGGTTTTGGGATATTGTAGATAAATATCAAGTGAATATTTTTTACACTGCACCGACAGCTATTCGTGCTTTACAAGCCAAGGGATTGGATTTTTTAAAACCTTATAAACTCGATTCTTTAAAGGTGTTGGGAACTGTTGGAGAGCCTATCAATGAAGAAGCTTGGCAGTGGTATCACGAACATGTTGGAAAAGAAAAATGCCCTATCGTAGATACTTGGTGGCAGACTGAAACTGGTGGAATCATGATTTCTCCATTGGCAGGAATCACAGAGTTAAAACCAACCTATGCTACTTTGCCTTTACCAGGAATACAACCTTGTTTGGTGGATGCTGAGGGCCAAGAGGTAGAAGGAAATGATGTAAGTGGAAACTTATGCATTAAGTATCCCTGGCCATCTATGATACGAACTACTTATGGCGATCATGAACGATGCCGACAAGTATATTTCTCCACTTATCAGGATAAATATTTTACCGGTGATGGCTGCCGAAGAGATGAAAATGGCTTTTATCGAATTACTGGAAGGGTGGATGATGTGATCAATGTTTCAGGACATCGTATAGGGACCGCAGAGGTTGAAGATGCAATCAATACTTATGAAGAAGTTATAGAATCCGCTGTAGTTGGTTATCCGCATGAAATCAAAGGACAAGGGATTTATGCTT
This sequence comes from uncultured Flavobacteriales bacterium, assembly GCA_963990215.1. Classification (GTDB taxonomy): domain Bacteria; phylum Bacteroidota; class Bacteroidia; order Flavobacteriales; family UBA7312; genus UBA7312. The sequence continues at coordinate 6,061 of CAXDKI010000038.1, forward strand.
TTATTATTTGTAATGGGGAAGTAGAAAATGAAGAAGTATTAAAAGCAGCTGTCATTACACAGGTGACACAAATTATTGGTTCTATTGCTAAACCAGATAAAATACAAGTGGTAAGTGGGTTGCCTAAAACAAGATCAGGTAAAATCATGAGGAGAATATTAAGAAAAGTAGCCTCCAGAGACGCGAGCAATCTTGGTGACATAAGTACCTTATTAGATCCTTCCGTTGTAGATAAAATAAAACAAGGTGCTATTCAGTAAAGGCCATTTCAATTCCTTACTTTTGTAATCTAATAAAGAACAATGTCAGATAGCTTAATCATCATTCCTACTTACAATGAAAAAGAAAATATTGAGCGTATTTTACGTAAAGTGCTTTCCTTAGAAAAAGCTTTTCATGTATTGATTGTTGATGATGGCTCCCCAGACGGAACAGCTGATATTGTGAAAGGACTTCAAAAAGAATTTCAAGGATTAAATATTGAAGAGCGTATTGGCAAACTAGGCTTAGGAACAGCTTATATTCACGGATTTAAATGGGCGTTAGAAAGAAACTATCAGTTTATCTTTGAGATGGATGCTGATTTTTCTCATGACCCTAATGATTTAACTAGATTACATGCTGCTTGTGTGGAATTAGGAGATGTGTCAATAGGTTCTCGATATGTTAATGGAGTAAACATTGTTAATTGGCCAATGAGTCGATTGCTAATGTCTTATTTTG
>CAXDKI010000039.1:0-6780 GCA_963990215.1 uncultured Flavobacteriales bacterium
ACTTTCGTATCAGCAGCCACTTTTGCCAATCTTTCTTCTGATAAGAACTCGGATGCTCTTACTGAATTTCTTGAAGCCAAACGCGTTAAAGGAACCATTCCTTTATCACTATGACCACCAATTACCAAACCTTCTATATCAGATGCTGGACATTCTAGTGCTTCCGACAATCTGTACTTGAAGCGAGCGCTATCCAGTGCACCACCCATACCGATGATTCTGTTCTTTGGTAATCCTGTTATTTTATGCGTTAAATAAGTCATGGTATCCATTGGGTTACTCACAATAATCAAAATAACTTTAGGCGAATGCTTGATTAAGTTTTCAGAAACAGTTTTTACGATTCCTGCATTGATACCGATTAACTCTTCACGAGTCATGCCTGGCTTTCTAGGAATACCTGAAGTAATAACAGCTACATCGCTACCCGCTGTTTTGCTGTAATCGTTAGTGCTTCCTACAACTTTAGTATCAAAACCGTTTAAAGAAGCTGTTTGCATCAAGTCCATTGCTTTACCTTCTGCAAAGTTTTCTTTGATGTCTAACAATACTACTTCCGAAGCAAAGTTTTTAATAGCAATATACTCGGCACAACTTGCGCCTACTGCTCCTGCTCCTACTACTGTAACCTTCATAATTATATTTTGTTAAAATGTTGTTTATTTTGAACGCTGCAAATGTAGTAAACACACACCATTCAACAATATGCTATCGCACATTTATTCAAGTAATTATTGAATACGTAATATTGTTTAATATAAACTTTTAAAACTATGGATATATTACTAGATTTGATGCATAGACAATTTATTCGTATTTTAGCCGATGCTCAAAACGAAAATGATGAGTTTTATGAACAAAATTTTATTTACTCTTCTAATCTTGATCCCAAGTATAATTAATGGTCAAGTTTTACAAGTTTGTTGTGACACCACCATATGCTCAAGCTCTCCTGTAACTTTAACTGCAGATATAACTGGCTCAATAAACTTAGGTAATTTACAAGGAGTAGCACTTACTGATGATTCCTACACACCTGCAATACCAATTGGTTTTCAATTTGATTTCTTTGGAAACACCTATTCTGATTTATTAATCAGTTCTAATAATTATGTCACTTTTGATTTAGCCAATGCTGGAGGATACTCAGGTTGGAATATTGCAGGACCAATTCCTGGCAATGGAACAAATAATTCAATAATGGCTCCTTGGCAAGACATTAATCCTGGCCTTGGCGGAATTGTAGAATGGGGATCTTTTGGAACTGCTCCAAATAGAGTGTTTGTTGTTAGATGGTATCAAATACCAATGTTTAGTTGTACATCTGATTTATTCTGTTCTGCTCTTTATCTATACGAAGGTTCAAATATTATCGAAACTTACATTGAAAACAAACCCTTGTGTGCTGCATGGAATGGAGGCGCGGCTATACATGGATTACAAAATGCTAATGGAACTATTGCTCATGTTGTAACTGACCCCACATTAGGTGCACCAAGAAATTTTCCACTTCAATGGACTTGCACAAATGATGCCTGGGAATTTGTCCCAGACCCTACAAATCCAAATAACTATGTAATGAATCAGATTCCATTTGGTCAAATATTATCAAGCAATAATATTGTGTGGTACGATGATAATGGTAATCAAGTTGGCACAGGGGCCAGCATCACAGTTTCTCCAACAGTTACAACAACTTACACCGCTACTGCTGTTGAATGTTTGAGCGGATCATCTGTATCAGGTAGTGCAACTGTATATGTTTCAGATTTGACTTTAACTAATATTGTTAATAATGTATTATGTAATGGTGATGGAAATGGAAGCGTAACAATTACACCAATAGGAACAGCTGCTCCATGGGATTTTGACTGGCAAGATAGTAACGGAAACACCCTACAAACCAATATGAATGCGAATGGACCTGTAACATTAAATGGTTTAGACGGAGGAACTTATGACGCAGTTGTAACTGACGATATGGGCTGTGTTCTTACCGAAACAGTAGTAGTAAACGAACCTACATCTATCACCACCAATCTTATTGGCGCAAACCTGAATTGCTACATGAGCAATGATGGCTCTATAGCAGCTAGCGCAAACGGAGGAACTTCTGCATCTGGAAATTACACCTACAGCTGGACTGGACCGAACGGATACACTTCCAATAACCCGAATGTACAGAACCTAGCTCCAGGAGCATATACGGTAACCATCTCGGATGATAACGGCTGTACAGCTAACGATTCTTATATCGTATTAGAACCAACGGAACTCATTGCAACATTAGATAGTTATATAGATGTTACCTGTTTTGGATTTACAGATGGTGCTATAAACACAACTGTTTCTGGAGGTACTCCAAACTATATATTGAGCTGGGCAGGCCCAAACAACTTTATTAACTCATTAGAAGATTTAACCAATATAGCTCAAGGATCTTATACCCTTAGTGTACTAGATGCAAATAACTGTCCTGCAACACTAAGCGTAAACATTGGAGAAGCTGGCATATTAGTCAACACTTTTGTTACTTCTAACTACAATAATTACAATGTGAGTTGTAGAGGATATAGTGATGGAATCATTGAAGTAACAACAACTGGCGGAACAGGCCCTTATGCTTATAGTTGGAGCGGTCCATCAGCTTACACATCTAACGATGAAGACATTATTGACCTTGCTGCTGGAATCTATAATTTATCAGTTACAGATGTACAAAATTGTACCAGTAACGAAACGGTAACTTTAGATGAACCATCCCCTTTAGTACTTATCTTAGAAAATCATAGCGACATTAGCTGTCATTACGAAAACGATGGCTTTATAGAAACTTCTTGCTGGGGTTCTGTACCTTTAGATAGCACATACAAATACCAATGGGATGGACCAGGCTTCTTTTTTGCTAACCAAGCCGATATTTACAACCTATCAGAAGGCGGTTTATACACCCTTACCGTTACAGATGACAACGATTGTATTGCTACAGTGGAGTACGACATGTATAAACCAGAAGAGTTAACAGCTATTATCTACAATCTTAATGATACCATTACTGACAACTATCCTTATGTTAACTTTTATGATCATTCTTTAGGAAACCCTATAGCATGGACTTGGAGTATCTCTGATGGAACGCCAAACACCTATGCACAAGATCATATTAATCATCACTTTGTTGCTAAAGGAGATTATCAAGTGGAATTAAAAGTAGAAAATAGCAGCGGCTGTTTGGATAGCACACAAAAAACAATTCGTGTCATTGAAGAACACACCTTGTATGTACCCAATGCATTTACTCCTGATTTAGACGGACGAAATGATGTGTTTAGAGTGCAACACCACGCCTTAAGAGAAGACACCTATCACATTGCTATTTACGATCGATTAGGCTCATTAGTACACAGCTCTAACGACCCTAATGACGAATGGGATGGAACCAACGATTTTACTGGAAAAAAAATAGGGACAGGAGTTTTCACATATTACATTAGCTATCAAGATTGGGATGGTTGGAAATACGACCACACCAACTGTGAAAATTGCACTGGAACAGTTACTCTAATTAGATAATCACGAATTACACTCTAATAAAAAAGCCCACTGTAAAGTGGGCTTTTCTTTTATCTATACGTTATGCAATATGTTAAGCATCAATATTAGCGTATTTCGCATTGGCTTCAATAAAAGCTCTCCTTGGCGGAACATCATCCCCCATTAGCATTGAGAATACTCTGTCAGCTTCAGCTGCGCTATCAATACTTACCTGGCGCAAGGTTCTTGCTTCAGGATTCATAGTTGTATCCCATAGCTGCCCTGCATTCATCTCTCCTAAACCTTTGTAACGCTGTATGTTTACGCTACCGCCCATTTTTTCGACTAGTAAATCACGATCATTATCGCTCCAACAGTAATGTTGCTCCTTTCCTTTCTTAATTAAGTAAAGTGGAGGAGTAGCAATGTATAAGTATCCGTTCTCTACTAATGGCTTCATATAACGGAAAAAGAATGTTAGAATAAGTGTAGCAATATGCGAACCATCTACATCGGCATCCGTCATAATTACAATCTTATGGTAGCGAAGTTTTTCTAAGTTCAAGGCTTTACTATCTTCTTCAGTTCCAATCGTTACACCCAAAGCAGTAAACATATTCTTGATTTCCTCATTCTCGAACACACGGTGTTGCATAGCTTTTTCTACATTCAAAATTTTACCTCTCAATGGTAAAATAGCTTGAAAAAAACGGTCACGACCTTGCTTTGCAGTACCACCTGCAGAATCACCCTCTACCAAGAAAATCTCGCATTTTTCTGGGTCCTTATCCGAACAATCAGCCAGTTTTCCAGGGAGTCCTGAGCCTGACAAAACATTTTTACGTTGTACCATTTCGCGTGCTTTGCGCGCAGCATTACGAGCTTGTGCCGCCAACAATACCTTCTGTACAATTTGCTTAGCCATCCCTGGATTTTCCTCCAAGTAATTATTCAACATTTCACCCACTGCCTGATCAACAGCTCCTGCAACTTCTTTATTTCCTAATTTGGTTTTGGTTTGCCCTTCAAATTGTGGCTCCATCACCTTTACAGAAATAACCGCTGTTAAACCTTCACGGAAGTCATCTCCTGCAATTTCATACTTCACCTTATCCAACATCCCCGATTCATCAGCATATTTCTTAAGTGTTCTCGTTAACGCTCTTCTAAAACCTGAAAGGTGGGTTCCTCCTTCATGCGTATTAATGTTGTTTACATAAGAGTGAATATTTTCCGAGTAGGATGTATTGTAGTGCATAGCTACTTCTACCGGAACACCATTTTTCTCGGTTTCCATGTAAATAACGCTATCCAACAACTTCTCTCTATTCTCATCAATTAATTCTACAAATTCACGCAAACCTCCTTCAGAGAAAAATTCATCTTTTACAAACTCACCTTCTTCATCTTTTCTTCTCTTATCTGTTAAAGAAAGATGAATCCCTTTATTCAAGAAAGAAAGCTCACGCAAACGCGCTTGTAAAATATCGAAGTGATAAACTGTCTCTATAAAGATTTCATCATCCGGCTTAAAGGTAACTTCTGTTCCTGTTTTGTCCGTTGTTCCAACTTCTCTTACATCGTACTGCGGAATACCACGAGAATACTCTTGCTCATGTACTTTTCCATTACGGTGTACTGTAGCTTTTAAGTGTGTAGAAAGTGCATTTACACAAGAAACACCTACTCCGTGCAATCCACCTGATACTTTGTAGGAATCCTTATCGAACTTACCTCCGGCATGCAGCACAGTCATTACAACCTCTAAAGCCGATTTTTTCTCTTTTGGGTGCATATCGGTTGGGATACCACGACCATTATCTTGAACAGTAATAGAATTATCCTCATTGATAAACACATCAATGTGTGTACAGTGTCCTGCTAAGGCCTCATCAATGGAGTTATCTACCACTTCGTAAACCAAATGGTGCAATCCTTTTTGGCCTACATCACCAATATACATGGCTGGCCTTTTGCGAACCGCCTCTAAGCCCTCTAGGACTTGAATATTACCGGCACCATATTCCGGCTTATTCTCTACATTTTCGCTCATTATATTTTTCTATTAGTTTTTTAGCTATTTTTCTAGGATTAGACAAATGTAAAAAAAGCACTCACATTGGTACTAAAAAACAGCGATAAATAGCGCTGTTTTTATTAACAATTAGTTGATAAGTTTTACGCTACAACTGATAGGAAATTCCCAGCTGAATTTGACGTGGAATTACAGGGTAGTTTTGCCATATCTCATATCCACCAATCAATCGCTTACCGCTTAAATAAGCCGATAAAAGCTTGTTGTATCTGTATTCTACTTTTAAATCGAAGTCGATGATATTTCCTAAATCAATCTCCATCAAAGATTCACCCACTTGCCCTGTTCTTTCTGCCATCCTATTATAAGCACTATAAACATCTAAATGACCTATAATCTTGTCTCCAAGGTTGTAAAATCCATTTAAGTTTGTTTCAAAAGAAGGTATTCCTGAGGGGTAGGTTAAATTGGTTAAGTTATAAAAATGGTGCACCACAGATAAAGTGATGCCTTTATTGTATGAGGGACTCCAATTCGCATTTGCCTGAACAGATAAATGTTTAACATTATCATACAGCACAGAGAATTTATTCAAATAGTAATTTGGATTCTCGTTTCTAGCAAAAAAGATCATATCTTTTCTATCTGCATAAGAGAACTCTGCGCCCAAACGGATATCCGAATTAAAGTAGGTGTTTAAACCGGCATAAAAATCTAGTGAAGAGGTGTTTTTAAGATCTATAGCATCTCCATCATATTGAAAAGCATTCAACACAAAAGGGTTTTCTTCACTCAAGCTCCAATAAGAGTTTTTCTTTAACCCAGAACGCACCCCACCATACACTTTAAATATTTTGGCAACTATCTCATAATCAGCACGAAAATTAGGGTAGAAGTAAAAATTTAAACCCACCGTGTCCGCCATCCTATTGTTGATCACCTCATCGAATCCTGCACTCACTTTTACACCATAAAAATCACCATAAAACCTTGCACTCAAAGTATAAACCCCTTCCGTTTCAGGATCAGATGCAAAAGCCATGTTTGTAGCCATATTATTAGTGTATAAATCAGCTTTAAAACCAGTCGAATAATCATAGGCTCCGAATCTCTTTCTAATTAGTGATTCAAAACTATAATTATTTTCAGTTATCTCGTTTAAATCGGACAGATGTATAGCTGTAAAATAACGCAACCTATCCCGATTATTG
>CAXDKI010000040.1:0-6515 GCA_963990215.1 uncultured Flavobacteriales bacterium
AAATAGAAACTATGTGTTGCACCCATACAAAATGGTAAAAGATTTAAGGACATGGTTTTTGCCATCAAATAGAAGTTGTGAAGCTAGAAAAGCAACGCTTGCTAACTATGGATTACAAGTGCTAGAAAATGTCTATGAAAAAGGTATTGTTCAGCTAACGGATGAGTTAGAGCTTAAATCGGATGATGAAGAAGTTTTACTGAAGCGTGATAACATTGCAAAAAAAATAGAACTAGGCGATTTATTTACCATACAAACAGCCTCTAATCATATTAATTCTCTTAGTAAGTTATCAGATCAAGAAAGTGATTTTTTAACTACTTTATTGTTAGATGCCTTAGAGCAAAATGTGTTCTATGATAATTCTGCAACAGAAAAAATGTTACAGCAAGAGCTAGAAAATCTGTCTACTGCAAGAGGGATGGTGCAGCAAGGGCAAGTTATTATTTCGCAAGGAGAGTTAATTACTGACGAAAAACATTTAGCCTTGACTTCGTACAAACAAAATTACGAAGGTCAAAACTGGAAAGACGGTTCTGGAAATTGGTTTTTATTAGGGCAATTGTTATTAGTATTTGTGGCGCTGTTAATTTTCTACCTCTTTTTACAACAATTTAGAGCAAATGTTTTAGCAGATAACACCAAGATTACCTTCTTGCTAACTATGATACTTTTAATGGTGCTTATGGGATCTTTAGCGCTAGCTATTTCTACAAAGATTTTGTATCTCATGCCGTTTTGTTTATTACCCATAATACTGAAGGCTTTTTTTGATACACGACTAGCTTTATTTACACACCTAATAGCGATTGTTATTATTGGTTTTTTAGTACCCAACTCATTTGAGTTTTTGTATTTGCAGCTGATGGCTGGTATTGTGTCTATCTTATCTGTTTTACAAATGTATAAGCGTGCTCAGTTATTTACTTCTGCTGCTAAAATTATAGCTATTTATTTTGCTGCTTATTTTGCTATGGCTTTAACACAAGAGGGGAGCATTGATAATATTAAATGGATGAATTTTGTCTTATTTGCAGGTAATGGAGCGCTTACTCTTTTTGCTTATCCAATGATTTTTGCTTTTGAAAAAACATTCTCTTTGGTTTCAGATGTATCACTTTTAGAACTTTCAGACACGAATAGTCCATTATTGAGAGAGCTAGCACAAAAAGCTCCTGGAACCTTTCAGCATTCTATGCAGGTAGCTAATTTAGCAGAAGAGGGTATATTAGAGATTGGTGGAAATGCTCTTTTAGTAAGGGCAGGAGCTTTATATCATGACCTTGGTAAAATGAAAAATCCTCAGTTTTTCATAGAAAATCAAAGCACAGGAATCAATCCTCATGATGATCTTTCATTTCAAGAGAGTGCGGAAATCATTATTGAGCATGTGAAAAATGGAATAACTATTGCCAAAGCCAATAATTTACCTGATGAATTGATAGACTTTATTAGGACACATCACGGAACAAGTATGGTGCAGTATTTTTACAAGCAGTATGTGTCAAGTTTTCCTGATGAGTTAGAGATAGCAGAAAAGTTTACTTACTCCGGCCCTAAACCTTTCTCTAGGGAAACAGCTGTATTGATGATGGCAGATGCTGTAGAGGCTGCAGCTCGCTCGTTACAACAGCCAACAGTAGAAAGTATAGATCATTTAGTGGAAGGCATCATCAATAAACAAATAGATGACGAACAGTTTGTAAATGCAGACATCACGCTTAAGGCGATTACTCAAATAAAGAAATTATTTAAGAAGAAATTACAAAGCATACACCATGTACGCGTAGCGTATTAAAAAGAAAAGCCCGCACTGCGGGCTTTTATGTTTTTTTAAGTGTATTAACTCTTTAATCTAGGATCTAAAGCATCTCTTAATCCTTCTCCAATAAGGTTGTAAATAGTAATTGTGATAAATATGGCAAAACCAGGGAACATTACCAGCCACCAAGCTTCAAATTCCTGACGGCCTAAGTTCAATAAAGAACCCCAAGTTACCATATCGTCTGGCACACCAATACCTAAGAATGAAAGAGAACTTTCAATCAGAATTGCTGAAGCAATACCAAACGCTACAGAGACGAATACTGGAGCTAATGCATTTGGTAATGCGTGTTTAACAATAGCTCTAAAATTTGAGTATCCTAATGATTTAGCGGCTTGTACAAATTCTAATTCCCTTAAGCGTAAAAACTCCGCTCTTGTAAAACGAGCGATTCCTGTCCAAGAGGTCAAGCCAATAATGGTCATAATTAACCAAATACTTCTAGTAAAAATAGCAGAAATTGTGATGATTAAAATCAATCTTGGAATAGAGTTTAGTATTTCAATCCCTCTAGATACAAAAGTGTCAATAGGAACATTCACTTCATCTTTTAGTTTTCCGAACATTAAGAATCGACTGATGAATCTTAATCCGACAATAATTATTGCAGTTAGTAACAAGCTTAATAAGAGTTCCCAAGATCCACTTGATCCGTTTTCAAAGGCATTAGAAATAGTGTATTTACGTACTCCAAATCCATAAAATAAACCAAGAAAAATACCTAGGATAGTAAGGTAATACTTAATTCTTGGCATGAGTAATTTTCTGTCTCCAAAGAAACCAGCCATAGCGCCTAAAAATACGCCTAAGATACTTGCAATACCCATCGCAACTACACCTACTAATAATGATATTCTTGTTCCATAAATTAATCCAGAAGCAAGGTCTCTACCAATATTGTCAGTTCCCATAATATGTCGCAATCTTCTTGGAGCCTCTACAATTTCGTTATTAGCGTTTTTAATACGTTGTTCACCAAAAGGAGAGACATATTCTCTATTATAACGATCTCCTTTATCAGGTGAGTAAGGAATAGGAGCCCATATAACTGTTTCTAAATCTAATTGTCTCCAGTCTGTAATATCGTATTGCAACTCTTCTATTTTCCCAGTTTCAAGATCTGTAAATGATTTACGAACATTAGGGTCTGTTAATGTAGCGAATGCTGGGTAAACACTTTCTCCCTTGTACTTGGCATATAATGGTTGGTCGTTTGCTATAAATGGAGCAAAAACGGCAATCAGTATCAGTGTAATCAAAATATACAGAGAATATAGTGCTGGCTTGTTTTTCTTAAACTGATTCCAAGCGTACTTTTTAAATGTAAAATTATTCTGCTCCATGTTTTATTTGTATGAAATTCTTGGGTCAACAACTGCGTATAGAATATCTGAGATAAGGTATCCAATCATAGTTAAGAAACCAACGATAGTGAATACTGCAATAATCATTGGGTAATCGGAATTTTGGATAGAGTTAAAAATTTCTAATCCTAATCCAGGAATCGTGAAAATTGTTTCGATAATAATGGAGCCACCCACAGCCATTGGGAAAATGTTTGCAAAGACTGTGATAATAGGTAGTAGAGAGTTTCTCAAAGCATGCTTCATTACTACTGTACTTTCCCCTAAACCTTTGGCCCGCGCAGTACGGATATAATCTTGTCCAAACACATCGATAACACCTACACGCATAATTCTACTTAAAAAGGCGAAAGAGCTATACACATAAGTAAATAATGGCAAGATAAAGAATGGTGCTCTGTGTTTTAGTTTTTCCCAATTACTCCATTCAGGATCAAATAGTGTGGCATCTTGAATACCTGAAACAGGGAACCATCTAAACATATCTGGATTCGCAAAGGTGTATAATAACAATACTCCGATAAAGAAACTTGGCATAGAGTAGAGGATAAATACAATAATAGAAGATATTCTATCAAAAACAGAGTCTTTTCTGTAAGCTGAATAGATGCCTAATGGAATACTAATTAAATAGGCCAATAAAACCGAGATAATAGAAAATGTGAAAGAAATCCAAACGCGACTCCATATCTTTTCACTAATTGGTTGACTATCCATATATGACCACCCAAAATCTCCTCTTATTACTCCGTGTCTATCCTTGCCATTTCCAAATAACCAAAAGTGATACTGATTGCCTGATCCATACCAGATAATGGTTGGAATATATGTTTTCCAACTTTCTTCATTATCCAACATGAATTGGTATTTTTCTTTAGCAATTGCAAAGGCAGGCTTTATTTCTCCGAAAAATGGATATGTATTATATAGCTTATCTAGGTTTTCCCATTTTGCAGTTAAAACTGCATGACTAGCAGTTTCCATCATAGCACTAACATCAAAACTTGATTGTGTAATAACATCATTAATTTCGTTTTTGCTGTATAGCGCCTTTCCGTTTTCATCCCTGAGGTTTAAATGAATTTCATCCATATTTAAGGAGGAATGAGCTAATTGAACTTCTCCTAATTGATGGAAATAATCGGAAATATTGTCCCAGTTTCCATAGTGATGCGATAGTTCGCTTAAGGTAGCGGCATGTGCTTTATCTTCTACACGATACAGTGTGTCGCAATCGCTCATAGAGCCAAAGCTGAAATAGAAAACAGGTAAATCTAATCCTAGTTTTTTACGTAGTTCTTGCTTAACTTTTTTAGTAGCGTTAGACTGTTCGTTGGCAGCTCCTTCCTTATCTGCAGAGTTTGATAATTTTTCTACAGGATCTCCAGGAGCATTGATGTTAATAACAAATGCTAACAGCGAAATAGCTATCAACATAGGGATGAAAATGAGAATTCTTTTTACAATATATTTTAACATATCTCAATAGTTACGGCATAGGAGCCATGTTTTTGTATTCTTCTTTTAGTAGGAAGTTATTTATGATAAATCCTGGTTTCTCATAGAAGAAATCTGTGTTGTCAAATCTTTTATGTGCTACCAATTTTCTTTTCGGGCTATACATAAATACATATGGTTGATCTTCATAGATTTTTGCTTGTAGGGCAAAAATTGCATTACGGTGCTCTAAGGGATCAATGGCTCTGTTTGCAGCATTGATTAAAGAGTCGCTTTCTGCATCTCCAAATCCACAAAAATTAGAACCTTTGTTTGCCCAAGAAGAAGTGTGCCAAAGTTGATATGGGTTTGAATAAGAGGCAGAACCTCCCCAGCCACCAATCATCATATCAAAATCATGTTCTTGTGCATTTTTATAGAACAAAGTAAAATCCATAGGAGTTGGGATAGCTTCTACTCCTGCACGCCACATGCTTTCTTTAATCATTAAAGCCATTTCCTTAGAGGAAGCAGAGCTCATATAACTTAATTGAAAAGATAGTTGAAGTTTTTCTCCGTTTACCATTTTATCTCGGATATTGTCTCCATCACTATCAGTCCAACCCGCCTCGTCAAGTAGTGATTTTGCTTTATCTATATCTAGAGGAATCAATTCTAATGTATCGTTATAATTCTTTTTTAAGTTTGATAGATTAGAAACTTGACGAGAACCCTCACCATGTAAAAGAACTTCTACAATTTCGTCTACAGGGGTTAGGTAAGCCATTGCTCTACGTACAGTTACATCATTAAAAAAAGCTTTTCTCTTAATGCCGTCAGGACGCATGTTCATACCCAAGTAGTAAAAAGAATATTGATTCATGAATGCAGAATGGTAAGCATCATTAAAATAGTCGTGCTTTTGAAGTTTAAATAGTTTAGAAGTTCCAATTCTGTTCGTTACGTCTAGTTCTTGACTTTTTAATGAAAGAAATACAGCTGCATCATCTGTTATAATTTTAAAGATAATTTCTTCAGGATTATTTTGATTGTAGATAGCGCTATCGGCACCTCCCCACCAATTATCTTTTTTAGCAATTGTAATGTAAGAACCTGATTCCCATTCTGTAACCTGGTAAGGACCTAAGCCCACTAAATTTCCTGGTTTGTAACGATTGTTTCCGTGGTTAAAAGCATTAAACCATTCGGACCAAGATTCTTTTTCTTTAAAAGTAGTTGCATGAATGTCTTCAAAACTTAGGTCATCTAATACTCCGTCTGGATCCCAATGTGCTTTTTGTTGTATCCAAATTTCAGTATAAATAGTAGAGTTTGACACATGCTTATCCCAAGCTATCATAGTAAACTTTCTTGGGTTTTCTGGGTATAACTCTACAGACTTAATTACAGAAGTATAGTTTCCTCTAATTTGTGCATTATCTGTTAATGGGCACAACTGTAGTTTAGTCGTAAATAAAATATCTTCTGCGGTAATATGAGAGCCATCATCCCATTTAGCATCGTCTCTTAATTCAAAAGTATAGCGTAATCCATCATCTGATATTTGTGCTAAGTTTTTCGCTAGTGAAGGAACATACTCTAAGCTTTCTAAATCTAGCTTCACCAAGGATTTTTGGGTGTAGTTAAAGATAAAAGAACGCATGACCGAGTTGTCATTAAAGGGGTGTAATCCATCAGGGTTAGATAGAATGTGACTTACCACAATGTTTTTAGAAAGGTCTCTTTTTTCTACGCAAGACGCTAAAACTGAAACGATTGCTAAAAGCCCTAAAATTCGTTTGAACATAATCGTGTTTTTTGAACTGATGCAAAGATAGTATTCCACTTGATTTATGAAAGAAATACAGCCCTAAAGTATACTGAAAATA
>CAXDKI010000041.1:0-6497 GCA_963990215.1 uncultured Flavobacteriales bacterium
CCGTATAATATTTTGCTTTTGTGATAAATGTCGCTCTCTGGAGAGTTGACATATTTTGCTATTTTTTTCTCTGTTTTTAAAGTCCTTCCGCCAAATCCAAGCACCCTTCCAGATAAGCTGTGTATTGGAAACATAACACGCCCTCGAAAACGGTCAAAAGATTTATCTTCTTTGAAGATGCTTAATCCACTTTGTTCAAGGTACTCTTTTTTATAACCCGATTTCACGGCTTCTTTGGTAAGCGCACCCCAGCTTTCAGGATTGTAGCCAAGTTGAAACTTTTGAATTGTCTCGTCAGTAATGCCGCGCTCCTTGAAGTAGCTTACAGCAATGGCTAAACCCTCATCCGTTTGTAGTTGTTTTTGAAAGAATTCGTTGGCAAAATTACTGACTACATATAGGCTTTCTTTTGTATTAGCCTTTTCTAATTGTTCATTAGTGAGCTCAATTTCCGGAACCTCAATATGGTATTTTTTAGCTAGAAACTTCAGTGCTTCTGGATAAGAAAACTGCTCGTGCTCCATAACAAAGTTGACAGAGTTTCCTCCCTTTCCACAACCAAAGCATTTATAAATTCCTTTAGCAGGAGAGACCGTGAAAGAAGGGGTTTTTTCATCATGAAATGGGCAGACCCCAAGCATGTTTGCTCCGCGCTTTTTCAAGGTAACAAAATCACCAACAACCTCTTCAATTCGAGCGGTTTCAAAAATGTTATCGATTATGTCTTTAGGGATCATCATTTTTTACGCTCTATGACATAATTAACTAAATGCTCTAAAGAGTTTCGCGCCTCATTTTCTTCCATTTCTTTCAAGATAGAAAGAGCTTTTTGTTGATATTCCTTCATCTTTTTAATGGTGTATTCAATGCCACCACTCTGATGCACCATTTCAATTACTTGCGCTACTCTTTGTGGATTAGTATTATAGTTTTTCACCGTGTTGGTGATAAATTTCTTTTGCTTTGTATCCCCTTTACTCAATGTGTATATCAAAGGCAAAGTCATCTTTTGTTCTTTAATATCGATACCTGTAGGTTTCCCGATAGAACTGTCATTATTATAGTCAAATAAATCGTCTTTCATTTGAAAAGCAATCCCTACAAGTTCTCCAAAAGAGTGCATCTTTTTTATTTTTTCTTCGTCTTGTTTAGCAGCAGAAGCACCACATGCACAGCAGGCCGCGATTAAGGTAGCGGTCTTTTGTCTGATGATATCAAAATACACATCTTCTTTAATATCGAGCTTACGTGCTTTTTCTATCTGCAACAATTCACCTTCACTCATTTCGCGCACTGCTTTAGATACAATTTGTAATAAGTCATATTCTTTATTATCTAAAGAAAGCAGTAACCCTTGTGATAATAAGTAGTCGCCAACAAGTACAGAGATTTTATTTTTCCAAAGCGCATTGATAGAGAAAAACCCTCTACGCATATTGGCGTCATCAACCACATCATCATGCACCAATGTGGCGGTATGTAATAATTCAATTAAAGAGGCTGCTCTGTAAGTAGAATCATTTACTTCACCAAAAAGTTTTCCTGTTAAGAAAACAAACATTGGGCGCATTTGCTTTCCTTTTCGCTTAATGATGTAGTGCATGATTTTATCGAGCAAAGGAACAGGACTACACATAGCCTCTTTAAACTTGCTTTCAAAAAGGAGCATTTCTTCCTGTATAGGACGTTTAATATCTTTAATCACACTCATCTACAAAATCCTTGTGTAGATAGCGAAGATACCAATTTATTAGCCCGAAAATAAAGGCTGTTGATAAAAAGAAATAGGGGTTATTTGACTAGTTTATTAGCTAGTTGCCCGCAGGCAGCATCAATGTCTTTTCCGCGACTTCTGCGTACATTGACTATCATTTTTTTACTTTCTAAATACTGCACAAAGCGGTCTGCTTTTTTTCTACTAGCCTGTTGAAATTCCTCGTCATCAATAGGGTTGTACTCAATGATGTTGATTTTACAAGGAGTTGCTTTAGCGAATAGCACGAGCTCTTGAGCATCTTCAATTTCGTCATTAAAATCCTTGAAGATGATGTATTCGTAAGTAGGTCGAGTGCCTGTTTTTTCATAAAAGTATTTTATTGCTTCCGACAAAGAATCTAAAGAGTTTTGTTCGTTAATAGGCATGATGTAATCACGCTTTTTGTCGTTGGCAGCATGTAGTGATAATGCCAAGTTGAAGCGCACCTCATCATCGGCTAATTTTTTAATCATTTTTGCAATTCCGGCAGTCGATACCGTAATGCGTTTTGGAGACATCCCTAAGCCGTCATCTGAAGTAATTTTTTCTACAGAAGACAATACATTTCGGTAATTAAGCAAAGGCTCGCCCATCCCCATGTAAACAATGTTGCTTAACCTCTGGTTATAATTGCTTTGAGATTGCTCGTTAAGAAGAAATACCTGGTCATAAATCTCATCTGCATCCAAATTACGCAAACGATCGAGTTTTCCCGTTGCACAAAACTTACAACTTAAGCTACAACCAACTTGCGAAGAAATACAAGCTGTAATGCGTGTTTTTGTTGGGATTAAAACACCTTCAATAGTTTTGTTATCTGCTAACCTAAAAGCAGATTTAATGGTACGGTCGTTACTTTTTTGCTCATCACTAATTTCAACATGATTGATGCAAAAATGTTCGTCTAGTAAAGCGTGTGTAGGAGTTGCTAAATTGGTCATTTCCTCAAAAGTACGAGCCGATTTTTTCCATAGCCATTCGTACACTTGTTTACCTCGGAATCCTTTATGGCCTTGATTGACAAAAAACTCCTTCAGCTCATCCAAGCTTAATGAACGAATGTTTTTTTTACTATTTACCATGCCACAAAGATACTTTATCTTTGAACGCTATGCGCTATTTGTCAGCTGATATCATTTATCCTTTACACCGAGCACCTATCAAAGAAGGTGTTTTGGTGTTAGATGATGGGGTGGTAGTAGATTTGTTAGGTAGCAGAGAAGGTCTTGAAAATATAGAGGTATTTGAAGGGTTTCTTTGTCCAGGATTTGTTAATACACACTGCCATTTGGAGCTTTCACACATGCTAGGAAAATTGCCTGAGCAAACAGCTTTACCGCACTTTATCACTCAAGTGTCGAAACAAAGAGAGGGAAGCGCAGCAAGCATTCAAGAAGCAATTGCTATAGCTGATAAGCAAATGCAGGATAATGGGATTGTTGCAGTCGGTGATATTGCCAATACTGCTGATACTTTTGCTTTAAAATTGGCAAGTCCTATTTATTATCACACCTTTATTGAACTGTTTGCTATTGATTCAGCTAAAGCGGAGTGGGTTTTTCAGCAAGGGTTGTCATTACAAGAAAAATGTCAAACGCCATCTTCTATTGTGCCACATGCTACATATTCGGTTTCTAACCTTTTGTTTGAAAAAATAGAACAGCATAATTCAGGAGAGATAGTTTGCTTACACAATCAGGAAACAATATCAGAAGACGCGCTTTTTTCACAAGGAAGTGGAACGCTTTACAATCAACTAAAAGTATTTGGGAAATTGAATGTAAGCGGAATATCAGCATTAAGAACAGTGTTGCCTAAAATGCCACAAGCATCCACCTTATTAGTGCACAACACTTACACCAGTCAATCAGATGTGCAATGGGCGGAAGCGCAACATGAAAATCTATTTTGGTGTACTTGCCCAAAAGCTAATCTGTATATAGAAGGTCGATTGCCAAATTATGAAAACTTCAAAGGAGTAAAAATGACTCTCGGAACAGATAGCTTAGCTTCTAATCACACCCTTTCTATTTGGGAGGAGGTACAAACTATTCTTAAAAACACGGATTTAGATTTAAACACTCTATTAACTTGGGCTTGTAAAAACGGAGCTGAGTTTTTACAGCTGAAGGAATTAGGAACTTTCGAGAAAGGAAAAATACCAGGCGTAAATTTGGGCCACAAAAATAAAGTGCAAAGACTATACTAGCACTTCTGCCATTTTCAAATCTTCGGGAGTAGTGATTTTGATGTTTTCTTTGTTACCTTCCACTAAATAGATGTTGTATCCTAATTGCTCCACAACAGAAGCGTCATCTGTAAAACTGTTATGATATTCTTGTTGGTACGCTTTTAGAATAATTTCTGATTGAAAACATTGCGGCGTTTGTACCAATACAAATAGGCTTCTATCTGCTATTTGACTTCCGTTTTCTGAAATTTTCCGGATGCTATTCTGTATAGGTAAAGTAGGAATGGCTGCTCCAAATTTTTCAGCAGAATGCATGCAGTTGTTGATTACGGTTTCGCTTACTAAAGGGCGTACACCATCATGAATAGATACAATACTTTTCTCATTTACTTTTTGCAAAGCATTTTGAACCGAATGGAAACGACTTTCTCCTCCATTCACAATTTGATGTGGAACATCAAATTGATGTTTTTCACATAGGTATTGCCAAGTATTGTGCTCATTTTCTGGTAATGCTAAAATGATTTCTCCTTTAGCTATAGATTTTTGAAATTTTTTCAGCGTATGCATCAAGATAGGCAGTCCAAGCAGCTCTAAAAACTGCTTGGGGGTAGCCAAGCCCATTCGGCTACCGCTACCCCCAGCAACTATGATTATATATTTCTTCACTGTTTACAGGATAAGCATGGCATCTCCGTAGGTAAAGAAACGATATTTTTCTTTAACAGCTTCGTTATATGCTTCCATCATCAAGTCATAACCTCCAAAAGCACAGGTCATCATCATCAATGTTGATTTTGGTGTGTGTAAATTGGTGATCATACAATTTGCAATCTTGAAATTGTAAGGAGGGTAGATGAATTTATTCGTCCATCCATTGAATGGAGTTATTAAATTTTGTGTAGTAACAGAACTCTCGATAGAACGCATACTCGTTGTTCCAACAGCACAAATTTTCTTTTTATTTCCAACACCTTTGTTGATGATATCTACACTTTCTTCAGGTATGATAACTTCTTCAGAATCCATTTTGTGTTTACTTAAGTCTTCCACCTCTACAGCACGGAATGTCCCGAGTCCAACATGTAAAGTTAGCTCAGCAAAATCAACACCAACAATTTCCAAGCGTTTCATTAATTCGCGACTAAAATGCAATCCAGCAGTAGGGGCAGCTACAGCACCTTCGTGTTTTGCATAAATGGTTTGGTAACGCTCCGTATCTTCTGCGTCAGGTTCACGGTTAATGTATTTTGGAATAGGAGTTTCCCCTAATTCTTTCAGTGTGGAACGAAACTCTTCATAAGAGCCATCAAACAAAAATCGCAAGGTTCTACCCCTAGAAGTTGTGTTGTCAATTACTTCAGCTACTAAGCTTTCGTCTTCGCCAAAGTATAGCTTGTTTCCGATTCTGATTTTACGAGCAGGGTCTACCAATACATCCCATAGCAGATTTTCTTTACTTAATTCTCTCAGTAAGAACACTTCGATACGAGCGCCTGTTTTTTCCTTGTTTCCGTACATACGAGCCGGAAAAACCTTTGTATTGTTGAAGATCATTACATCACCGTCATCAAAGTAGTTGATAACGTCCTTGAATATCTTATGTTCAAATGTTCCTTTTTTACGATCTACAACCATCAAGCGCGATTCATCACGGTTTGCTACCGGACGATCTGCTAGTAATTCTTCTGGTAAATCAAAATTGAATTGTGAAAGCTTTCTTTTTATCATGATAAAATTTGATTCTGAAAAGGTGGCAAATATACGAAATTAAACATCACTTTTAGGAATGTCTTGTGTTTCGATATAGTATTTAAGTGTTTCGATATCAATAGCTTGATTTAAATGAAAATTACCGATGCGTGTGCGGCACAATGAGCTGAGGTGTGCGCCACTATTCAGTGCTTTCCCAAAATCGTGAGCCAAAGAACGAATATAGGTGCCCTTACTACACACTACTCGGAAATCAATTTTAGGCAAATATACTCTAGTGATTTCAAATTCATGGATATGCACTTGTCGTGCATCTACCTGCACTTCTTCTCCTCTTCTTGCTTTTTCGTACAATCGCTCACCATCTTTTTTTAACGCTGAAAATAAAGGAGGAAACTGATCAATAGTACCTGTGAATTTTTTGATAGCTGATTCAATGCTCTCGTTTTTGATGTTTGCTGTTGGGAATGTTTGGTCAATTTCAGTCTCTAAGTCATAAGATGGGGTAGTGGCACCTAAAGTAAAAGTACCTGTATATTCTTTTTCTTGCCCTTGAAATTCGGCAATACGCTTGGTGAATTTTCCTGTGCATACCACTAATAAACCACTCGCTAAAGGATCTAGTGTTCCAGCATGCCCTACTTTAATTTTTTTCACTTCGAATTGGGTTCGCAACAGGTTTCGAGCTTTCTTCACCACATCAAAAGAAGTCCACTCTAGTGGTTTATTGATTAGTATAACCCCTCCTTCTAATAGATTTGTATTTTCCATAATTAGAACCATGTAACTTTAAAACCCCCATATTGATGAGCTCCATTTTGTTTCCTTTCACATGAA
>CAXDKI010000042.1:0-6238 GCA_963990215.1 uncultured Flavobacteriales bacterium
GTAACCTGATCTTTCAGAAGTTTTTTAGTTGGTCTCCTTGCGGTCTTTACACATTTGAAATCTCAGTAGGCATCATTCCTTACCCCATAACTTTTTTGGTGACGGACATTATTTCTGAAATTTATGGAAAGAAAAAAGCCAACCAAGTAGTAATAGCGGGCTTGTTTGCTAGTATGTTCGTTTTAGTAATTGTGATGGTAGCAGAAAGCGTAAATGCAACTTCTTGGTCTCCTGTAAATGATGACACTTTTTCAAGTGTATTCGGATTAACAGGTATTGCGGTTGGCGCTTCTATGCTGGCGTATCTCCTAGCTCAATTTATTGATGTTCGTATTTTTCATTTTTGCAAAAATCTAACAAAAGGCAAACACCTATGGCTAAGAAACAACGGCTCTACATTTGCTTCACAACTAGTAGACACCGCCACCGTTTTAGCTTTACTATGTTTTGCTGGAGCGATCGAATGGAGTAAATTTGGGATATTACTCTTGAACGGATTTTTATTCAAAGTATTGATCGCGCTAATTGACACTCCTTTACTTTACTTAGCTACATGGATCATTCGTAAAAAGTTCAATTTGAAATTTGGTGAAGAGCTGAATTTCTAGAATAACACTCCTTGCTGTGTTCACTGTGTGTGCGAAAATTCTACCATAAATCCTTCATGAGCTCTCACATTGAATACACGCCCACCATCTAACAATAAATATTGTCCTTTTATGCCTCTTAACTCACCTTCTATCACTGGAGTTTTATCAGACAGCTTAACACTACTAATCTTGCTCGGATACTCTAATACCGGATAATTGATTTCCGTTACTTTATTATCATTTAATACATATTGCTTCAACTCATTTGGAATATGAGCCAATAATTCATTTTTCATTTGCACCATGTCTATATACTCAGGAGTTCCGGCTAGCATTTTTCGCCAATTTGTTTTATCAGCCACAAATTGCTTAATTACTACTTCTATATCTCCTGAAAATCTTCTGTTTGGCACCTTTGCTAAAATAATAGCTTGACTTGCTCCTTGATCCATCCAACGAACCACGCCTTGAGACTCTCTTGTAATCCCTACCTTTAATCCTGATGAATTAGCTAAATAAACATAATGTGTTGCTAACTGAAAATTTCTCTCCCATTCTAAATCGCGCTCTTCAATATCAAGATGTGCTGTACACAGTTCAGGCTTAAAAATACTTTGGGAAGCTTGCGGTGCCTCCCAGTAACAGGTATAACAAAAACCTGAACGATAAAATTTAGTATCGTGCCTTCCACAAATGCAAACAACTTTCCCATTCCAAGTCAATTTAATTTGATTTCCTATCAAATCATTCATCACATGCTTTTCTCCATTGATTTCCAAGTAATACTGAACAACATCAGCTAATCTTACATCCATTTTTTTGAGTGTGTTCTCACGCATAATTTTCGTAATTTACCAACGCTAATGATACTAAAAATTGCTTAATTTAACACTTAAAAGCTCCGTAATATCGTGGGTGATGCGTAAGCGCATGCATCAAATTGATTTATTTCGAAAATACCCACACGAAGTCCAAGAAGAGTGGCTTCAAAAACTTATTGACAATGGAAAAAAAACTGATTTCGGAAAGCAATACGGTTTTGAGAATATTCAAAACTACAAGCAGTTTAAAACCCAAATACCTATTAGTACTTACGAAGATTTAGAATACTCTATTAAAAACCTTCGTCAAGGATCACAAAATATTTTATGGCCTAGCGACACCAAATGGTTTGCAAAATCTTCCGGAACAAGTGGCAGTAAAAGTAAGTTTATCCCCGTTACAGAAGAATCACTCATTGATTGTCACTTTAAAGGAGGGAAAGATATGCTTTCTATTTATTGTGAAAATTATCCTGAAACAACCATCTTCAATGGTAAGAGTTTAATCTTAGGTGGTAGTCATGAAGCATCTTTAAACAAGAACGGAAAAGAAGGTGATTTATCTGCCATCATTATGGATAACCTCCCACTTTGGGTAAACATACACAGAACACCTAGTAAGGATATTGCTTTGATGAATGATTTTGAAGAAAAAATTGAGAAGATAGCCAACATCAGTTCGCAAGAAAATGTAACCAATATTGCAGGAGTTCCTTCTTGGATGCTTGTTTTATTTAAACGAATTATAGAAAAAACAGGCGCTAAGAACATGCACGAAGTATGGCCTAATTTAGAACTTTACATGCATGGTGGTGTAAGCTTTAGCCCGTATCGAAAACAGTTTGAAGAACTACTTCCAAAAGGAGTAAACTATCTAGAAACATACAATGCTTCAGAAGGTTTTTTTGGTATACAAGACAAGCGTAATAGTGAAGAAATGCTTTTGATGTTAGATTATGGAATCTTCTATGAATTTATCCCAATGGATGATTATGATCTACAAAACACTGTCCCGATTTGGGAAGTGGAAAAAGACCAAAAATATGCATTAGTTATATCTACAAACGCTGGCCTTTGGAGATACCTTATTGGCGACACCATAACTTTTACAAATACTCAACCTTATCGTTTTAAAATTACAGGAAGAACTAGTCAATTTTTAAACACTTTTGGAGAAGAGTTGATGATTGATAATACAGACAAAGCACTTTCTATTGCCTGTCAAAAAACCAACTCCAATGTATTAGAATATACTGTAGCCCCTATCTACATGCAGTCAGAAAAAAAAGGCGGACATGAGTGGATTATAGAATTTGAAAATTCGCCTAAAAATTTAGATTTTTTCACATACGTTTTAGATGATGCTTTAAAATCTGTCAACTCTGACTATGAGGCAAAACGATTTAAAGACGTGGCGCTACAAGAACCAAAAATACACCTTGCCAAAAAGAACTTATTTTACCAATGGATGAAAAATCAAGGCAAACTTGGAAGGCAATTTAAAGTGCCTAGACTTAGTAATGAACGCACACATTTAGAAAGCTTACTGAATTTAAATAATGAATCTTTGAATTCGTAGAAATTCTCTTAAATTAGTGGCTAAATTTTATTGAAATGCACGTAGCTTTAGCGGGAAATATCGGATCAGGAAAAACAACCTTAACAGGCCTATTGTCAAAACACTATAAATGGGATGCTCATTACGAAGATGTAGATGATAACCCATACCTTAATGACTTTTACAAAGACATGCAGCGCTGGTCATTCAATTTACAAGTCTATTTCTTGAAGAGTCGTTTTGGCCAAGTGAAAGAAATCCATGCAAGCGAAAAAAATGTGATTCAAGACAGAACTATTTATGAAGATGCTTTCATTTTCGCGCCGAACCTACATGCAATGGGGTTGATGAGCACAAGAGACTTTGAGAATTACCTTTCATTGTTTCAACTGATGGAAACATTTATTCCCGCTCCAAACCTATTAATATATCTAAGGTCTTCTGTGGCGAATTTGGTAGGACAGATTCAGAAAAGAGGTAGGGATTACGAAAACTCTATCCGTATAGATTACCTTACACGACTAAACGAAAGATATGAGGCTTGGATTTCTCAATATGATAGAGGGAAGTTGTTAATCATAGATGTGGACGACATGGATTTTGAAAACAACAAAGAGGATTTAGGAGCTATCATTAGTAGAATTGACGCAGAATTAAACGGATTGTTTTAAACCAAAAATCAACACATAAAAAAAGCCCATCAAATGGTGGGCTTTTTTATCATATCCTATTTGAAAACTACTTAACCTGCTTTTTTTGAGGCTCTCTCAACTTCATATCTCCATCTATAGAAGAACCAATAAGTTTAAAAGTAAATAATGCATTTAATGGAATTTCATTTACCATCAACTGACCTTTTGTCTTGTAGGTTCCATTTGAATTTGGAATTTTATTAGATGAAAAATAAACACTTGAATTATTGAATTTCTCAACACCTTTTCCTGTAATAACTTCACCTAAATAGAAACTCACATTGGCGAACTCGCCATTATTCTCTAACTTTAACTTCTCAAGAGAGTACACACCTGATTCATCTCCCATCATAATTTCAACCGATGATGTTGTTTCAGTCATTGTTGTTTCATTCATCGCAATAGAAGGAGCAATAACTAATGCAACTACTGACATTAACTTTAGCAAAATGTTTAACGAAGGACCTGAAGTATCCTTAAATGGATCACCTACTGTATCCCCAACAACAGCCGCTTTGTGCGCTTCCGTCCCTTTCTTTCCTTGTTCTTCAATCATTTTCTTAGCATTATCCCAAGCACCACCTGCATTTGATTGAAAAATTGCCATCAAAACACCACAAGTGGTTACACCTGCTAACAAACCACCTAACATCTCAGCACCACCAATTCCAAACCATTTCCCGCCAAAACCAACAAGAACAGGTACTGCAATTGCTAACAAACCTGGCGCTACCATTTCACGGATTGATGCTTGTGTAGAAATCTCCACACACTTATCGTATTCTGCTATACCATTAGCTGCATCAAAGATTTTTCTATCTTCAGCAGAAGCTTTAGACATGTCAGAGTTATTCTTACGCATCACTTCTAATGCTGCTTTCAATGCTGGGATATCTTTGAATTGGCGTCTAACCTCTTCAATCATAGCCATAGCTGCACGACCTACTGCATTCATTGACATTGCAGAGAAAACGAATGGCAACATGCCACCAATTAATAATCCAGCCATAATATCAGGACGAGACACATCGATAGAAGTAATACCTGCAGTTTTCATGTAAGCTGCAAATAATGCCAATGCTGTTAATGCAGCAGAAGCAATTGCAAAACCTTTACCTATAGCCGCAGTTGTGTTTCCTACTGCATCTAATTTATCTGTGCGCTCACGAACTTCTGAAGGGAGCTCAGCCATCTCAGCAATACCACCAGCGTTATCCGAAATAGGACCGTAAGCATCTACAGCTAACTGGATACCTGTGTTTGCCAACATACCTACTGCAGCAATTGCAATACCGTATAGTCCAGCGAATTTATGAGATACCAAAATCGCAGCAGCGATTAAGATGATTGGAATCGCTGTTGACATCATACCAACGCCTAAACCAGCAATAATGTTTGTAGCAGAACCTGTTTCAGATTGCTCTACAATACCAGTAACTGGCTTTGTTCCTGTTCCAGTATAGTACTCAGTAACCTTACCTACTAACAAACCTGCAACTAAACCTGCAATAGTAGCCCAGAACACACCCATTGCTGTGTATTGTGTTCCTGCCTCAACCCAAGTTTCTGGCAACATAGCGTTAATAATAAAGTAAGAAGCAACCAACATTAAACCTGCTGAACCGAATTCACCAATATTTAATGCAGCATGTGGAGAACCACCTTCTTTCACTTTTACAAAGAATGTTCCGATGATAGACATTACAATACCTACAGCAGCTAAAGCCATTGGTAAGTAAACCGCTCCTAAACCATCAAAAGCACCTTGAAACTCTGGTAATGCTGCATAAGCAGCACCCAATACCATTGTACCAATAATAGAACCAACATAAGATTCAAACAAGTCTGCACCCATACCGGCTACATCACCTACATTATCACCTACATTATCTGCAATTGTTGCAGGGTTTAATGGGTGATCTTCAGGAATACCTGCTTCTACCTTACCTACTAGGTCAGCACCTACATCAGCAGCTTTGGTGTAAATACCACCACCTACACGAGCAAATAATGCAATAGAAGAAGCGCCCAAAGAGAATCCTGAAAGTACATTAAGCACTTCTCCTAATTCCCATCCTTGACCACTATATACTATAAATAATGTTGATAGTCCTAATACCCCAAGACCAACAACACCTAATCCCATTACTGCACCACCAGCAAATGCAACTTCTAATGCTTGACCTAATGAAGTTCTAGCAGCGTTAGTTGTTCTAACATTTGCTTTAGTAGCTACTTTCATTCCGATGAATCCTGCTAAAGCAGAACAGATAGCACCAACAATAAAAGATACTGAAACCATTCCATTAGACCCTACTTCAGAGTTACCTTTGAAGAATAACAAAATAGCTACCGCTACTACGAATACAGATAAAATTTTGTATTCAGCTTTTAAGAAAGACATTGCACCGTCTGCAATATTTTTCGCGATGTTCGACATTTTCTCATCACCCTCTTCTTGTTTAGAAACCCAAGCATTCTTCCAGAATACAAAAGCTAGAGCCAAGACTCCAAAAAGGGGTAAATAGTTCACAATCATTTCCATAATTTGAAATTTAGTATTGATTTGGTTAAATA
>CAXDKI010000043.1:0-6017 GCA_963990215.1 uncultured Flavobacteriales bacterium
ACAAGGAGTATCGTCGGCAGCGTCAGATGTGTATAAGAGACAGTTCTTAAACTCAAAAGGATCTCCAACCATTACTCCTGCAGAAGTTATTAGAGCAACTACTGAAGAGAAAGAGTATCAAATTAGGATGCTTCAGAGCTTACATTCGAATAAGTCAGATTTAGCAAAAGAAAGTTTGTGTAAATTACAAGAAGCAGCAATAAAAAATAAAAATATCTTCGCTGTCTTGATGGATGCAGCTAAACATTGTTCATTGGGACAAATTACAGAAGCTCTTTTTGAAGTTGGTGGTCAGTACAGAAGGAATATGTAGAAAATTAGTTTGCTAATTCGTAAATAACCTTTGTTTCCCAATTAGCAGGATTTGGTTCTAAGCTAGGGTCTGTAATATAAATTTCATAAGCACTTCCGTTTATAGTGTAACCATTATCATCACAATATTTTTTCATGGCATCATGGGTTATTCCTGCTGTTTCATAAACTCCAAAATGGCTAGCTTGTAAAGTGTTTGCACTTGTGCTGTTCCCTATTTGTATTCTTCCTGAAGTTTCTATTCCTGTCTCCGTAAAGGCGCCTCCTTGAAAGATTACCTTGTTTTCATCTCTTGGATTGTGCGGGAAGCTTATATATTTAGCGAAAGGTTGGCTAATTGGCATTGTTCCCTGGCTAGCCAGGGAATGATAAATTTCTGAATAAACCTCTCCTAGCTTTGCGCTGATATTGCTTACTTCACAACTATCTAGAATGTACACATATGGTTGAGATTCCCATATTACTACTTCCATGTTCTTTGTGCGAGCAGGTAGGTTTTCACAGTATACTTTCAAGTTGTTGAGTCCTTTTTCAAAATTCTTACCCGTCATAGCATTAAAAATAGGACCACACCCTCTTG
This sequence comes from uncultured Flavobacteriales bacterium, assembly GCA_963990215.1. Classification (GTDB taxonomy): domain Bacteria; phylum Bacteroidota; class Bacteroidia; order Flavobacteriales; family UBA7312; genus UBA7312. The sequence goes on from CAXDKI010000043.1 coordinate 893, forward strand.
CTAGAAATGGCAAATCGCCTTTATATACCCAGCTTACTTTCACACCCATTTCGGCAGGTTCAAAAATGAACTGTCCGTAAAAAGCATTCCAATCTGATAAAGATATTTCAAAATCGATTTGCTCAAATAACTTACTGTTAGTTATCTTCATGTTCCCATTACCTACTTTTTCTGCACTCCATTCAATGTAAGCACCTTCTCCTGCTGTAATCTCTCCAAAATTATTAATAATGGTGGTATCTATTTCAGACCACGGTTTCCAATTGTTCCAATTATGAAAATCATTAACCTGATTGAATAGAATTAGAGGGCTGGCATTGATTTCAATATCTCTGCTTATCTCAAACTTGCTAGGCATAAATACGCATGATAAAATATATAGCCCAATAAAACCTAGAATGGCAAAAAAGAAAAATTTAAATACTCTCATAGTCACCTTTTTCTAGTTCATAAATCCCCTAAAAACATAAAGTAGGAAAGCTATTACTAGCAATCCTAGTAAAAACAAACTACTTCCTTGGTAGTGAATTTTATGTAGTTGCAAATCTTTTCGGTAGGACCAAATAAGAAACCCTACAAATGAAATTGCAAAAATTGCAGCAAAAATCCAGTGCCCTTTAGTGATGTGCTCCATTTCATTAAAGGTTTGCCATTACGCGAAATTCAAGTGTTACTTCATCATTGATTGCTTTATCTCCTAGATTATCAAAAAAACTGCCTGAACCATAAGTGATGTCGTATTTTGTACGATTGAATATAAGTTTTCCAGTTGCTATAGCACTGTTTCCTCTTTGAACCCATTCAATATCAAAAACAATAGGATGTGTTTTGTCTTTTATTGTCAAATCAGCAGTGATGTTATAACCTTTTTCTATTTTAGTTGCTTTAATTAGTTTTAGTCGAGCTTGAGGGTGATTTGGAACATCGAAGAAGTCTTCGTTTTTAAGGTGATCAACTAGATATTCTGCTTTTTTTTCTCCTAAATCAGTGCAAGTAATTGTATTTAAGTCAACAGCAAACTCTGCATTCACCATATTCTCATGATTTATACTGATTATTCCTTCTGTAATCGATATATTTCCTTCATGGCTACTGCCAGTAATCTTACTTCCTATCCATTTGACATTACTTTTTTTAGCATCAATTTTAAAGTGATCAGTATGATTACTTGTGAAAGAACAAAAGCTAATGGCTAAAGCGATAATAACAGCTATTTTTTTCATTGATTTATTTTTTAGTGAGTTACAAAACTAAACAAAAACTCGACTATATTTACTGTTCATCAAAATCAAATAAAATGCAAGATAAAATAGATAAAGTAAGAAAATTTCATGAGGTTTTTTTAATTGGCAATGAAGAGGCTCCTTTAGCAAATATAGGAGAGGGTACTTATTTGTTAAGGTATAGATTGATGCATGAAGAAAATGAAGAATATTTACAGGCTTGTAAAGATGGAGATTTGGTTGAGATTGCAGACGCCTTGGGTGACTTGCTTTATATATGGTGTGGTTCTGTTTTAAAACATGGCTTGCAAGATGTGATGGAGGATGTTTTTGACGAAATTCAACGTTCTAATATGTCCAAATTAGATAAAGATGGTAAACCTATTTTTAGAGAAGATGGTAAAGTGATGAAGAGTGATTTGTACTTTAAGCCAGATATTAAAACTATTTTAGAAAAGCATGTGGATCTTACGTAAAATACAAGCTTCTGATTTCGATTTTTTGTTGGCGCAAAAAATTAGAACGGCCGTTTTTGTGCAAGAACAAGGAGTTGATGCTTCGGATGAATATGATGCTTTTGAGAAGGTGTCTCAACATTATTTAGTTTCTGTAGATAGTAAGGCGGTTGCCACAGCTCGTTGGCGTTTCACACCCATTGGAGTTAAATTAGAACGATTTGCTGTCCTTCCAACTTACAGGGGAAAAGGGATCGGTCAATTTTTGGTTAAGCAGATGATTGAAGAAGTCCAAAAATATTCTAAACCTATTTACTTGCATGCACAAATTCAAGTCGTAGATTTTTATCAAAAATTGGGTTTTGAAAAAGAGGGAGCACTTTTTAAGGAAGCGGGTATACAGCATTTTAAGATGCTGTTTAAACATTAATTATCCAGTTATGTGTATCTGGATAAACCCCTTGTTGGATGTTCTGTAATTCTGCTTTTAATAAATGTGCGTAACTATTGTCAATTGTTTCGATTTCGATTTTTTCTTCCCTGTAAGTAATGGAGTTAATAGGATTCACCGTCACAGCTGTTCCTACACCAAATGCTTCTTGTAAAGTACCATTTTTATGTGATTCTATTATTTCTGAGATAGCAATTTTACGCTCTTCAACGGAAATTCCTTTTTCTTTCGCGATTGTTAAAATACTTTCCCTAGTAATTCCTGCCAAAATACTTTCGCTTAAAGCAGGAGTTATCAAAGTGTCATTGATACGAAACATTATATTCATCGTACCCGACTCTTCAATGTATTGATGTTCGAAAGCGTCTGTCCAAATTAATTGTGTAAATCCTGCTTTCTGTGCTTTTTTTGTGGGCTCAAAGGCTGCCGCATAGTTTCCTGCAGCTTTGGCAAATCCAGTGCCTCCTTCTACAGATCTAGCAAATTTCTCTTCCACTTTTAAATGGACTTCTCCAGAATAGTAAGAAGCGCTAGGTGATGTGATGATAAAAAAGGTGAACTCATCAGCAGGAGTAGCTCTGATGAATTCACTACTTGCAATCATGAATGGTCGAATATAGAGTGATTTCCCATTACCTTCAGGAATCCATTGTTCATCTAGCTTTAGTAAATGTTTTAATCCATTCATAAAGATAGATGATGGTATAGAAGGCATGCACAACCTGTTTGCTGATTGGTTTAAACGTTTCATGTTTTCTTCAGGGCGAAACAACAATGTTTGCGCTTGTTTATTTTTAAAGGCTTTCATTCCTTCAAAAACGGCTTGCCCATAATGAAAAACATGTGTTCCTGGAGCAAAAGATAGAGGTTGATAAGGTAAGATTTCAGCTTCTTGCCAATGACCTTCTTGAAATTTACACATTAACATGTGATCACTAAAAGTTCTTCCAAATTCCAATTTATTGAAATCAGTATTTACTAAACGAGATTTTGGAGTTTTAGTGATTTTCATTGGAGGCTTATTTCAAATATCTGAAATCGTGACCGTCTTCAATTTTTAATAACGCTTCGTAAATTAGCTTAATCACATTTTCTACATCATCTTTATGTACACTTTCTACTGTTGTATGCATGTAGCGTAATGGTAAAGAAATAAGCGCTGAAGCAACACCTCCTGTAGAATAAGCAAAAGCGTCTGTGTCTGTCCCTGTAGCTCTAGAAGCTGCTGCTCTTTGGAATGGAATATTCTTCCTTTCAGCAGTATCTATTAACAGATCTAATAAGTTATTTTGAATAGCAGGTCCGTAAGTAAGTACAGGTCCTTTTCCAGTAAACAAATCACCTTGCTTAATCTTATTAATCATAGGTGTTTGCGTATCGTGACAAACATCTGTTACAATTGCAACATCTGGCTTGATAGATTCTGTAATCATTTGAGCGCCTCTTAAACCCACTTCTTCTTGTACTGAATTAGTGATGTAAAGTCCAAAAGGAAGTTTCTTTTTATTTTCTTTTATTAGGCGTGCTACTTCTGCAATCATGAATCCTCCAATTCGATTATCTAATGCGCGACCCACATAAAAGTTATCATTTAAGACCATGAATTCATCTTCGTAAGTAATCACACATCCTACATGTACTCCTAATTTCTCTACTTCTTCTTTTGAAGTGCAACCGCAATCTAAAAAGATATTGTCAAGTTTAGGAGATTTCTCTTCTCCACCATGTCTTGTGTGAATAGCAGGCCATCCAAATACAGCTTTTACAATGCCTTTTTTAGTATGGATATTCACTCTTTTAGATGGGGCTATTTGATGGTCGCTTCCACCATTTCTTCTGAGGTATATAAATCCTTCTTTTGTAATGTAGTGTACAAACCAAGAAATTTCATCGGCATGCGCTTCAATTACTACTTTGTATTCAGCTTCTGGATTAACAATTCCAACAACAGTTCCATAGGTGTCTACAAAATAGTCGTCAATATATGATTTGATATAATCTAGCCACATTTTTTGACCTTCGCTTTCAAAGCCTGTGGGTGAAGGGTTGTTGATGTAATTTTCTAAAAAGGTAAGCGATTTTTTATTGAGAATACTTTTAGCCATAATGTGAATTGTTTGGAGTGCGAATTTACATAAAAAAAGGGGAACCGCATGACTCCCCTTTTTACCTAGTAATTGATGTTATTTTACAACAATGATTTTTTGAGTGCTAAGTGTTTCCTTTTTTGTTTATTAAAATCCTACTTATTCAAATATGTATTTTTGTGCTGTGAAAAAAGAGTTAGTAGAAACAGCCGATGGAAGTAATACTTTATACATCCCAGATTTTGAAGAGCATTATCATTCTGTTCATGGGGCGCTTTCTGAAGCGCAACATGTATTTGTTAAGCATGGCTTAAAATCAATACCTAAAACAAGGTTATCTATTTTAGAAATGGGTTTTGGAACAGGGCTTAATGCATATTTAACATGTTTGGAAAATCGAAAATTGCATAAAGAAATTAATTATACAGCATTGGAAGCATATCCAGTAAATCCTGATTTAGCAAACGAAATGGAGTATATAGGATTAATAGGATTGGAAGATGAAGAAGCTGTTTTTAAACAAATGCACCAGTGTAGTTGGACGGATGTACACATGATAGATCAGCATTTTACACTTCAGAAAGTAGAAGCTACAATTCAAAATGTTATGTTTCAAAACACTTTTGATTTAGTGTATTATGATGCATTTGCTCCTAGAGTACAGCCGGAACTGTGGACCGAAGATATTTTTACCAAAATTTTCAGTTCAATGAATTTAGGTGCTGTTTTAGTGACTTATTGTGCAAAAGGGTCTGTGAAACGCGCTTTAAAGGCAGTAGGTTTTAAAGTGGAAAGCTTAGAAGGTCCTCCTGGAAAAAGAGAAATGACTCGTGCCAAAAAAACCAAATAATATTTGCTATTGTGTTTGGATAAAAATTTATACATTTGCGCTCCAATTTTGAACAGAAA
>CAXDKI010000044.1:0-5963 GCA_963990215.1 uncultured Flavobacteriales bacterium
TCTCGTGGGCTCGGAGATGTGTATAAGAGACATGTTTTATAGGGGATAATGTAAACATTGGAGATAATTGCATTTTACATGTAGGTGTGCTTATTTTTAACGATTGTATTATTGGAAATAACTGCACCTTTCAAGCCAGCTCAATTATAGGTAGTGATGGGTTCGGATTTGCCCCAAATTCAGATGGCGAGTACCACAAAGTACCACAAATTGGAAATGTTGTGATAGAAGATCATGTAGAGATTGGAGCAAACACAACTATCGACAGAGCAACTTTAGGCTCTACAATTATTCGAAGGGGAGTAAAACTAGACAACCTCATCCAAATTGCACACAATGTAGAAATTGGAGAAAACACAGTGATTGCAGCTCAAACTGGAATTGCCGGTTCTACCAAAATCGGAAAAAACTGTATGATTGGCGGACAAGTAGGTATTGTTGGTCATCTCACCATTGCTGACAAGGTAAAGATTGCTGCACAATCTGGCATATCTAGTAGTATTAAAGAAAAGGGAGCTGTCATTCAAGGATCTCCAGCGTTTAATATTAGCAATTACAAACGCTCTTATGTGTTTTTTAAAAAATTACCAGATCTATATAAACGCATACAAGAGTTACAAAAAGAATTAACATCTTTGCGACAGGAATAACAACCTATGCAACAGAACCAACGCACTATCAAAAAATCCGTTAGCATTAGCGGACAGGGTCTTCATAGTGGTGTAGAAACAACTATCACTTTTAAACCTGCCCCGAGTGGCAATGGGATTGTTTTTGTACGTACAGATTTGGGTAAATCCATACCTGCACTTGCTACTTACATTACTGACACCAACAGAGGTACTAGTTTAGAAAAAGACGGTGCTGTTGTACGAACTACCGAACATGCTTTAGCTGCCGTTACATCCTTAGGAATTGACAACATTATTATTGAAATCACTCAAGCCGAACTTCCTATTTTAGATGGAAGTTCTGCTCATTTTACACAGATTTTAGAAGAAGCGGGAATTGAAGAACAAAGTGCTTTAAGAAGATACTATAAACCGAATAAAAGCATCCAATACCGTGTAGAAGAAACCGACACCAATTTTTTTCTTGAACCTGCTGATGATTTTCAAATTAGTGTTGAAGTTAATTATGAAACAAAAGTACTTGGAGTGTCTTCAGCAGAAATGAATAATCTTTCTGATTTCAAATCTGATTTTTCTTCCGCTAGAACCTTCTGCTTTTTACATGAATTAGAGCATTTGGCGGCAAACGACCTGATTAAAGGAGGAGATTTAAACAATGCTATTGTCCTTGTTGAAAGGGAATTATCAGAAGAAGAAAGTAAAAAATTAGGTCAATTTTTTGGAAAAGATAAAGTAGAAGTGCAAAAACAAGGAATTTTAAATAATTTAGATCTCCGTTTCAACAACGAACCGGCTAGACATAAACTACTAGATGTAGTAGGTGACCTTGCCCTATTAGGGATGCCTATTAAAGGGCATTTAAAAGTTAAAAAACCTGGCCACACCGCTAATGCTGCATTCACTAAAAAATTGTTACAGCTTATGAAAAAGAGCGCACCACATTACGATCCAAACGCCACTCCTGTGAAGGACATTCACGGAATTATGGATATGCTACCACATCGCCCACCATTCTTATTGATTGACAAAATCATAGAGTTAAGTGATGAACATGTTATAGGAGTAAAAAATGTTACAATGAATGAAGAATTCTTTCAAGGACATTTCCCAGGAGCTCCTGTTATGCCTGGAGTTTTACAAATCGAAGCCATGGCTCAAGCTGGTGGAATCTTAATTTTAAGCACTGTGCCTGATCCAGAAAACTATCTTACATACTTTATGAAAATTGACAAAGCAAAATTCAAGCAAAAGGTATTACCTGGAGATACCCTTGTGTTTAAACTAGAGTTAGTTTCTCCTATTAGAAGAGGGATTTGCCACATGTTTGGACAAGCTTTTGTTGGAGAGAAGTTAGTAATGGAAGCCGAGTTAATGGCGCAAATCGCGAAAGTACAATAAGGCATGAACCAACCTTTAGCTTACGTACACCCACAAGCAAAAATTGCTAATAATGCGGTTATAGAACCATTTACTATTATCCACAAAAATGTGGAAATAGGGGAAGGCACATGGATAGGATCCAATGTGACTATCATGGAGGGTGCTCGTATTGGGAAAAACTGTCGAATTTTTGCAGGAGCTGTTATATCTGCTATACCACAGGATTTAAAATTTGGAGGAGAAGATTCACTAGTAATTATTGGCGACAATACCACTATAAGAGAATGTGTTACTATAAATAGAGGAACCAACTACAGTGGTAAAACTGAAATTGGTGAGAATTGTTTAATAATGGCTTATGCACATATTGCACACGATTGTCACATTGGAAACAATGCTATTATTGTAAATAGCGTACAATTAGCTGGGCATATTGAAATAGGTGATTGGGCTATCATCGGTGGTTTATCAGCTGTTCATCAATTTGTGACAATTGGCAAGCACACTATGGTTTCAGGTGGATCATTAGTGCGTAAAGACATTCCTCCTTACATAAAAGCAGCAAGAGAGCCCTTATCGTTTGTCGGCATCAATTCTATTGGATTAAGAAGAAGAGGGATTGAAAGTGAAAAGATTCGCGAAATTCAGAATATTTACCGAACTATTTTCCAAAGTAAATTAAACACCACACAAGCATTAGACAAACTAGAGGCCGAATTTCCTGTTTCTCCAGAAAGAGATGAAATCATTGATTTTGTTAGCAACTCAGGAAGAGGAATAATGAAAGGCTACAACCAAAATTAATATTATGGCAACAACTTCAGATTTTAGAAACGGATTGTGCATCAATTACAATAATGATCTTTGGCAAATCACCGAATTTCAGCATGTGAAACCAGGAAAAGGCCCTGCTTTTGTTAGGACAAAACTAAAAAGTTTAACTTCTGGAAAGAATCTTGATAACACTTTTAATGCAGGTGTTAAAATTGATATTGTAAGAATCGAAAACAGAACATACCAATTCTTGTATGCTGAAGGAGACATTTATCATTTCATGAATATGGATAACTACGAGCAAATCTTCTTAGACAAAGCGATGATTAACGCTCCACAATTTTTGAAAGATGGGGATAATGTAAACATCCTTTTTCATGCAGAAGAGGAAAAACCTTTAAGTTGTGAGTTAAAACCATCTGTTGTGTTAGAAATCACTTACACAGAACCCGGAATTAAAGGTGACACTGCAACGAACACACTAAAACCCGCAACGTTAGAAACAGGCGCAGAAGTAAATGTTCCTTTATTCATCAACATTGGCGATAAAATTAAAATTGATACGCGCACAGGAGGCTATTCCGAGCGTGTAAAAGCATAATGCTTAAACCCTATCACACCGAGGGGTTAGCAGAAGCCGGTTGCGATGAAGCCGGTAGAGGGTGTTTGGCCGGTCCCGTGGTGGCTTCGGCCGTTATTTTACCCCCTCATTTCCACAACAAACTCCTTAACGACTCTAAGAAGCTAAGCGAAAAACAGCGTTTTCTTTTACGTCCTATCATTGAAAAAGAAGCTATCACTTGGGGAGTCGGAATCGTTTCACCTCAAGAAATTGATAAAATCAATATTCTGAATGCATCCTTCTTAGCCATGCACAGAGCTATTGAACAACTCAAACAAAAGCCTGAACAATTACTAATTGATGGTAATCGATTCAATCCTTACAAAGACATTCCTTATCACTGCATCGTAAAGGGAGACAGTAAATTTCTCTCTATAGCTGCAGCATCTGTTTTAGCAAAAACATATCGTGATAATATCATGGAAAAACTAGCTCTAGAATTTGACTCATACGCTTGGAAAAACAACAAAGGATACCCTACTGCTGCACATCGGAAGGCTATTCAAGAAAAAGGAATCACTCTGCATCACAGAAAAAGCTTTCAACTCCTACCTACTCAACTGAAGCTAGATTTTTAATTTCATATACAACTTATATACAATCGATCGTTAATATATAGCTACTTTAACATATAGAAACATTAGTTGTTTGTTTATATTTTTGAATTCAAACATCATGCTCAGTATGAAGAAAAAACTCGTTGTCGGCCTTACTCTATTCGGACTTATTGGGATCATCGCTTATTTAGGATATTCTAAATATATGGAGTTTATAAAAAAAACGGCTAATCCGTTGCAAGCAATCCCTACTAATGCTGCTGTAATTGTAAAAAGTGATAATTGGCGAAAAAGCTGGAGCGAATTAGAAGCATCTGCTATTTGGCAACAAATCAGTAAAAATGATAAATGGAAAAATATTAAAAGCGATATTGCGAACACACAAAACACCATTGAAACATCTGAAAATTTAAAAAAGCTACTAGCCAAGCAAGTTGTATACCTTTCTATCCATAGTACTACGCAAGATTTTGATATTTTAATTTCAACAGCTTTTGCTATAGAAAATCCTCTAGATTTACTGAAAACACACTTCTTAACTCAAAAGCTAAACAGCAAAAATTATGATGGAGTTGTTCTTTATGAATTAGAAAATGGCTGGAACTTCTGCATTCATCAAGGTATTGTGTTTTTTGGCTCTTCTCACCTCTTGGTAGAAAATAGCATCCGTCAGTTAAATAACAAATTGAGTTTGCTAAACGACCCTATTTTTACAAAGGTGCAACAAACAGAAAGCACTTTTGCAAATACACACCTATACCTTAACTACACTGAGTTCTCTAAGTTGTTGAAGCAAAATGTTGTCCTGGACAAAAAGCAAGAACAACAAATTGAACGCTGGGCAGAATGGGCAGAGCTAGATTTAAAAACCAAAGACAACAGCTTAATTTTTTCTGGATTTACATTGGCGCAAGACTCATCAAACAATTTCTTAAACACACTGAGTGGACAAAAACCTCAAACCATTGTAATGGATGCTATTTTACCTTCCAACACAAAAAAAATGGGAGTACTAGGTATCAATGATTTTCGTTCATTTTACGCAAAATACACTGATTTTTTAGCCAAGCACAACAACCTTTACGAACATAACAAGTGGATTCAAGAAAGAGATAAAGATTATGGAATTCATCTAGAAAACACTTTTGCCGCAATTATAGGTAATGAACTTGGCTATATCAGCACCTTTGCTTCTTCCGGTAATAGTGAAAACTATGTTGTTATACAATCCAACTCGGAAGCTGTTGAACTACTACGACACCTCAATAAGAACATAACTAAAAACCCATACAACAACACACACAGAGGAATTGAAATCTACAAACTACATATCCCCAATATTTTACAAAGGGTGCTTGGAAACCTGTTTAGTGCTGTCAATGAAAATTATTTCTGCTGGATAGATGGATATTTGGTTTTTGCCAACTCACCAACAGCATTGAAAACATTTATCAATAGCAACCTTTCTAGAAAAACATTAACGCATAATATCTATTATCAAAATTACACTGAAAGTATTTCATCTAAATGTAATTATCTTTTTTACAGCAACCCCTCATTAAATAACTGGAATTCAGATTTATATAAAAACTTTCAAGATTGGGTAAATGTAGAAGATTGGTCAAACATCAATGCTTTTGCTTATCAGTTAACAACAAACAATGAGTTATTTTATAATAGCGCAGTTTTACATTACGAACCAAATATGCGTGACGAAAGCCAATTATTATGGAGTGTTAGTTTAGGGAACACATTCAGCATGCAACCGCAATTTATCACTAATCATTACACCAAACTACAAGAAATATTAGTGCAAGATGACGGCCACCAATTACACCTCATCAGTACCAGTGGAAAAACATTGTGGAACAAAAAATTAGGCGGAAAAATTATAGGTAAAATCAATCAAATTGATTTTTACAAAAACAAAAAAATTCAATTGGTCTTTAATACTGCCGACAGTCTATATGTCCTTGACAGAAATGGCAATAATGTAGA
>CAXDKI010000045.1:0-5924 GCA_963990215.1 uncultured Flavobacteriales bacterium
AAATACTTCTTTTTTAAGCAATTTCATTTTTAAAATCATTAGCTTTTTCTGTAAGCCTTAAAATACTATTGCAATTGAAAACAAAAAATTAACCCATTTTCGCGCTCCATTCTCCCTTACAAAATCGCACCATACCAACAAAGAATTAAGATAATGTAAACGACTTTAAAAACACTCCATAACTAGCAAAAGGAATTAAAATCAAGAATGTTTTAGGTTATTCCCAAACTACTTGCTCGGTCTTATCATACCAAACTTCGTAATTCGCTTTATGAATCTTCTCAACAGAGTTTCTTTTGACCTTCATGGTAGGTGTAAGTAATTTGTTTTCAATCGTCCATTCAACTTGCAAAACCACTAATCGCTTTACTTTTTCATGATGATCTAGCTTTGGGTTTATTACACTTAATGTTTTAGCTAAACTAGCTGTAACATCTTGTTTTGACCTTCCTTTTCCATATTCTGAAAGAACAACCAAGGCAATAGGTTGCGGAAGACCATCTCCGACCACACATACATTTTCTATATTTTTGTTAGCCGATAATTTCATTTCAATTGGAGAAGGCGCTACATATTTACCCTTAGAGCTTTTAAACAAATCTTTCACTCTTCCTGTGATTTTTAAAAATCCGTCTACATCTATACTACCTTCATCTCCAGTGTAAAGCCAACCATCTTTAATGGTTTCGGATGTCATTTTTTCTTCTTTGTAGTAACCCAACATCAAAGCATCGTGCTTAATCAAAATTTCGTTTTGCTCACTCAACTTCACTTCACAAAATGGCAATGCTTTTCCTACACAGCCAATATTTATATGGTCATTAAGCGTTACATGCGAATAACAACAATTTTCCGTCATAGCGTACGCTTCTTGAATTTTCACCCCTAATCGCTCAAACCATTTAATAGTAGAAGTAGGTGTAGGGGCAGCTCCTGTAAAAACATTGACTGCTCCATTCAAGCCCAATCCAGTTCTGATTTTCTTTTTAATCAATGAAGAGATAATCGGAATACTTAGAAGAATATTTAGTTTTTTCTGAGGCAACTTCGCTAATATTCCTTGTTGGAATTTAGTCCATATTCTAGGTACTCCTAAAAATACTGTCGGTTGTGTTTCGCTTAGATTTTGTGCAAATGTATCTAAGCTCTCTGCAAAAGAAACCTGACCTCCTGTGTATAAACTCCCCATTTCTACCAATAATCGCTCAGCTATATGACAAAGTGGTAAGTACGAAAAGAATTTTTCTGTATTATCTAAATCAATTGTCTTTACAGCATTAACAGCTGCAAAACCAAAGTTGAAGAACTTATGCATTACACCCTTAGGCACACCCGTAGTTCCAGATGTATAAATGATGGTTGCTAATTTCTCATGATCTCTCACCACATTCTCAGAAATTGGAACAACATCTTGTACTAAATCACCCCAAACAGGATAACCTTCCTCAGCATAAAACGGATACGCTATACATTGTACATTTGCAGGAACACCTGGTCGCATACTTTCATAATCATCCAACTTACCAACAAAAAGCACTTGTGTTTCACTATGTTCTAAAATCTGTTTTAGCGTTTCTGCATTCAAGTTTGGATACAACGGAACAGATACATGCCCCGCCATCATAATGGCTAAATCAGAAAACATCCAATGCGCACAGTTTTTAGATAAGATTCCTACCCTACTACCCTCCGGAAGGTTTAACGACTTTAGATAAGCTGCCATTTTTCGCACTTGCTCGCTTGTCTCTTTCCAAGTCCACTCGTGCCAAACACCTTTTATAGGTTGGCGCATATAAAGTTTATTAGGAGTTTCTTGCTCCCACTTATACAACATTTCTAATGGTGACGGATAGGTATTCATACTTGTTCTAATTGATTTAGTCAGCTAATATATTCAATAAAATCGAAGTCATTTTTTATGTTTGCATAATGATTTATAATTTACAATACTAATTCAAAACTACTGAGGAATGAAACCCGAAGAAACAATAGATTTTAATCTAAGATGGACTTGGTTAAACATCGCTAGATACTACAACGATGCTGCTGATGAACACGGATCAAGCATGTCTGTTGGGATGGTATTATTAAACATTGATGTAGAAAACGGTACACCATCTACGCAGCTAGGGCCAAAAATGGGGATGGAGCCAACAAGTCTTTCCAGAACTATTAAGAACATGGAAGATAAAGGTTTAATTGATAGAAAAGCTGATGATAGCGATGGTAGAAAATCCATTGTTCACTTAACCCCACTGGGTTTAGAAAAAAGAGATATAGCTAAAAAAGTTGTTATTGACTTTAACGAAACTGTCAGGAAGGAACTTAAAGAATCTGACATTCAGATCTTCATAAAAGTATTAAACACCGTAAATAAAAAGATAGAAGAAAAAGCATGTACTACCCAAAAGGATAGCAGGAAGTAAGTCAAAAAAAGGGTTTCATAGCCAAAGCTTTGAAACCCTAATATAAGGAATTTAGAACAAACTATTGCACGCGGAACTCGTACTTTTCGCTAGCTAAATCGTTATTAGCTTTTACAATCTTTTCTTTCATGTTCGATTTAAATTCTATCATTTTAGCATGTAATTCTTCATCTGAAGTGGCTAAAATTTGTGCTGCTAAAATACCAGCATTGTGCGCTGCATCTAAACCTACTGTTGCTACAGGAATTCCTGGAGGCATTTGAAGGATTGAAAGTATAGAATCCCATCCATCAATAGATATAGAAGAACGACATGGTACACCAATTACAGGAAGTGTAGTAAATGCTGCTACAACACCGGGAAGATGAGCCGCACCACCTGCACCCGCAATAATTACACGAATACCGTTGGTATGTGCATTGGTTGCAAAATTTTCTACTAACTGAGGTGTTCTGTGCGCTGAAAGTGCATTGATTTCAAATGGAATCTCCATTTTATTTAAAAATTCAGCTGCTTTACGCATTACAGGCATATCTGATGTACTACCCATAATAATACTTACGATTGGTTTCATTTTGTTGATGTTTTAAGAAGCTACAAAAATAATATTTCTTCGAATTTTTAAGGTGTCTTAAACAGAGAATTTAACAAACAAATTTTCCTAACTTTAATCCTCAATTTTTTCGACTTATTAAATCGTGCAAAACTATCGAGGAATATTTTGAACACATCGGTTCGGCCAAAAAAGCAGAAACTAGAATTAACATGCTTGCTAAAAGCTTACCGCTCTTAGAAGTAGCAAAAAGATTACATAATAAACACAAGAAATGATTCAGTTACACGATAAAATATTTGAACTCTATCTTTCAGCAGAAGAAATTCAAAAAAGCATAGCTAAAATGGCTAGCAAAATTAGTGACTTAAAAAATGATAACCCTCATTTTATAGTGGTGCTTAATGGTTCATTTTTTTTTGCAGCCGATTTATTTAAACAACTAAATTTTGACGCTGAAATCAGCTTCATCAAGCTGCAATCGTACGAAGGAACTAACAGCACAGGTAAAGTTAATGAAGTAATGGGACTGCAAGCAAACATCAGCAACAGAATGGTAGTTGTGTTAGAAGATATTGTAGACACAGGCATTACTTTGGAAAAAATCTATTCCATATTAGAGTCGAAAAATCCAAAGGAAATTCAGATAGCTACCCTTCTTTTTAAACCCTCTGCTTATCAGAAGAGTTTAGATATTCATTACATCGGAAAAGAAATACCTGATGAATTTGTTGTAGGATATGGTTTGGATTATAAAGAATTAGGCCGAACTTTGCCGCAGATTTATAAATTGAAAAACAACACATAATGTTGAATTTAGTATTATTCGGCCCTCCAGGGGCTGGAAAAGGAACCCAATCTTCACTTTTAATTGACACTTACAATTTAGTGCACCTTTCTACAGGAGACATCTTAAGAGGAGAAATTTCTGCAGGAACAGCATTAGGACTAGAAGCAAAATCGTTAATGGATAAAGGTGAATTAGTTCCTGATTCTGTAGTTATTCGAATGATTAAATCGAAATTAGAAAACATACCGGATGCAAAAGGATTCATTTTCGATGGTTTTCCAAGAACAACGGCTCAAGCAGAAGCTTTAGACACTTTGTTAGCAGAGTTAAACACAGCAATTTCTGGTATGGTTTCTTTACAGGTTGATGATGAAGAATTAACAAAAAGATTATTACTAAGAGGTAAAAATAGCGGTAGGGATGACGATCAGGATGATAGCATCATTCGTAACCGAATCAAAGAATACAACAACAAAACACTACCGTTAAAAGAATTTTACGGCGCACAAAAAAAACTTCAAGAAATTGAAGGAGTTGGAACGGTTGAAGAAATCAACCAAAAACTATGCGCTGCTATTGACAACCTATAATGAAGGTTAAAAACTCCAATTTTGTTGATTATGTCAAAATCTTTTGTCGTTCAGGTAAAGGAGGCGCTGGCTCTGTACATCTTTTAAGAGATCGAACAACTGCCAAGGGAGGTCCTGATGGTGGAGATGGGGGTCGAGGCGGACATATCATTATCAAGGGCAATAAGCAAATGTGGACATTACTTCACCTTAAATACCAAAAACACATTTTTGCTGAACATGGTGGTGTTGGAAGTGGCAACAACAAAATTGGAAAGGATGGTGAAAGCAGAACCCTGGAAGTTCCTTTGGGAACTGTTGCAAAAGATGCTGAAACTGGAGAAGTACTTTTTGAAATTACAGCGCATGACGAAGAACATATCATGTTGGAAGGTGGTAAAGGAGGCAGGGGAAATGTACACTTTAAATCTCCTACTAACCAAACACCACGCTATGCCCAACCTGGCATACCAAGCAAAGAAGGTTGGTTTATTTTAGAACTAAAAGTCTTAGCAGATGTTGGTTTAGTAGGATTTCCAAATGCAGGAAAATCTACCTTACTTTCAGTTGTTTCAGCGGCAAAGCCTGAAATTGCTAATTACCCCTTCACCACATTAGTACCCAACCTAGGAATTGTCTCCTATAGAGATCACAAATCATTCATCATGGCAGACATACCCGGAATTATTGAAGGAGCTGCC
The DNA here is from genome assembly GCA_963990215.1 of uncultured Flavobacteriales bacterium. Classification (GTDB taxonomy): domain Bacteria; phylum Bacteroidota; class Bacteroidia; order Flavobacteriales; family UBA7312; genus UBA7312. The sequence continues at coordinate 5,040 of CAXDKI010000045.1, forward strand.
GAAGGAAGAGGTTTAGGCCTACGGTTTTTACGACATATTGAACGAAACTCAACCCTCTTATTCATGGTTCCCGCTGATAGTGATAATATCAAAAAGGAATATAAAATCCTTTTAGGAGAATTAGAAAAATACAATCCGGAACTACTCGACAAAGATCGTATACTTGCTATCAGTAAATCTGATATGCTGGATGAAGAGCTCAAAGAAGAAATAAAAGCCGAACTTCCAGAAGATATCGACTACTTATTTATTTCTTCAGTTGCACAACAAGGTTTAACCGAGCTAAAGGATGCTCTTTGGGATAACATGACTAAATGATAGAAACACTACTTGCATTGGATAAAAAATACTTCCTACTCATTAATCAGTCAGGAATAGATTTTTTAGACCCAATCATGTTGTTCATTACCCATAAATTTTCTTGGACTCCTTTTTACGCCTTTTTAGTTTATCTCATTTTTAAACAAAAAGGAAAGGGGGGTATTTGGATATTATTCAGTATTGCACTACTCATCACCATAGCCGACCAAGGTAGTGTACAACTCTTCAAAAATGTATTTGAGCGACTACGTCCTTGCCATGTTTTAGAGCAAGTCCGACTTGTAACAGAACGCTGTGGCGGTCAATTCGGGTTTATTTCCTCACATTCATCAAATGCTTTTGCTCTAGCCATCTTTTTAGGGAAGGTGCTGAAAAATAAAAAATGGTTTGTTGGACTTTTTGTTTGGGCTACAATAGTAGCTTACAGCAGAGTATATGTGGGCGTACATTATCCTTTAGATATTATTGGTGGTATGCTTTGGGGAACTTTTGTAGCTTTGGTGATGTTCAATTTGTACTGTCTCTTATACACATCTCCGAGCCCACGAGACGTAGAGGAATCTC
>CAXDKI010000046.1:0-5856 GCA_963990215.1 uncultured Flavobacteriales bacterium
CGCATCTGGTGGATTGATGATCGCCGTAAACTCTTCAATGTTAAACATTCCTAAATTAGAAATAGTGAATGTGTTTCCTTGCCAATCTTCCGGCTGTAACTTTTTAGCTTTAGCACGGATTGCATATTCTTTTACTTCAGCTGCTATTTGTGATAAACGCTTCGTGTCAGCAAATCGAACTACAGGAACAAGCAAGCCGTCTTCTACTGCCATTGCCACACCAATGTGGATGTGTTCGTTATAGCGAATAGTGTCTCCTTGCCAACTTGAGTTAATTTCCGGATGTTGTTGTAGTGATATTGAAGTTGCTTTTACAATCATATCGTTGAAAGAAACTTTAACCGGAGAAACACCGTTAATGGCTTGGCGAGCATCAATGGCATTACCCATATTTATTTCTACGGTTAGGTAGAAGTGAGGTGCTGAAAATTTACTTTCACCCAAACGTTGTGCAATAACACCTCGCATTTGTGAAACAGGAATCTCTGTATATCTTTCTACAGCAGGAGTATTTCCGCCACTGTAATTGTCAATATCTCTTTTTACAATTCTTCCGCCATCACCAGTTCCCTTAATAAAAGAAAGATTGATGTTGCGTTCTTCTGCTAATTTTTTAGCTAGAGGAGAAGCTTTTATATCTCCATTTGCAGGAGTGGAAGCAGTAGTGGTTGCTACTTCTTTTCTTTTTGCTGTTTTTGGAGCTGCTGTCTTTGGAACTTCTTTTTTAACCTCTTTCTTTTCTTCTTTTGGAGCGCTTACTTCCTTTGCTACATTTTTTTCATACTCTTTCAGAATAGATTTTACATCTTCTTCTTTTTCCCCAAGGATAGCTAAGATGTTATCTACAGGAGCTTTGCCTCCTTCTTCAACACCAATATGCAAAAGCACTCCTTCTTGGAAGCTTTCAAACTCCATAGTAGCCTTGTCCGTTTCGATTTCAGCTAATAAATCACCTTCGGAAACAGCGTCTCCAACTTTTTTGTGCCACTTTGCTACAACACCTTCAGTCATGGTGTCGCTTAGTCTAGGCATTGTTACAATTTCTGCCATAATTAGTCTTTAATAAACGGATAGTCCTCTTGCTCGTAAACGCTATCGTAACGGTCTTGTTCTTTTGGGAATGGTGATTCTTCTGCAAATTTTACGGCATCTGCTACGGTTTCTTTCACCTCTTGATTGATTTTTTCAATCTCTTTCTCCGTTGCGTATTTATTCTTTTTAATCACTTCTAAAATATTAGTGATAGGGTCAATTTTTTGATATTCAGCTACCTCATCTTTTGTTCGGTAATGCTGAGCATCCGACATAGAGTGTCCTTTGTATCTGTATGTTTTTGCTTCTAACAAGGTAGGCCCATCCCCTTTTCTAGCACGAACTACTGCTTCTGTAACCGCTTCGTACATAGCAACAGGATCCATTCCATCAACTGGAGCACAAGGCATTTCATAACCAAGTCCTAGCTTCCATATTTCAGTGTGGTTAGCAGTTCTTTCTACCGAAGTTCCCATGGCATAACCATTGTTTTCTATAATAAAGATGATTGGAAGTTTCCAAAGCATTGCTAAGTTAAGCGCTTCATGAAACGCGCCTTGACGAACGGCTCCATCACCCATAAAACATAGCGTTACAGAATCATTTCCATTGTATTGGTCTGCAAAGGCAAGTCCAGCGCCTAAAGGAATTTGACCTCCTACAATACCATGCCCTCCAAAGAAATTGTGCTCTTTGCTAAACATATGCATAGAGCCACCATTTCCTTTTGAACATCCAGTGATTTTACCAAACATTTCTGCCATGATGTACTTAGGTTCTACGCCAAGAGCAATTGGTTGTACATGGTTTCGATAAGCAGTAATAAATCTGTCTTTTTTAGGATCGATAGCTTCAATACATCCTGCTAAAACGGCTTCTTGTCCGTTGTATAAGTGTAAGAACCCTCTAATTTTTTGTTGGATATAAAGTGCTGCAGACTTATCCTCGAACTTACGCCAAAGCAACATGTCTTTATACCAGTTTAGATAGGTTTTCTTAGTAATTTTTTTTGCCATCTTCAATATGGTTATAATCCGGGCAAATTTAATATAAATACGATTAGTTTACTACTTTTTTAATTCTTCGCATTCAAAGGCGTAGGGGAGTAAGTTGCTTACGCTCTCGGAAATAAAGATATTCCCTTTATTACCTTGAAGTAATACTTCAATTTTTCGCCCTTGTTTTTGTTCGTATTCTATCATAGCTTGTCGGCATGCACCACAAGGCATGATAGGTTTGTTAAGTTCAAAATCGGCATGTGCTACTATAGCAATTTGCTCAATTATTTGATTTGGGAAATTGGCTCCAGCATTGAAAATAGCTACTCTTTCTGCACATAAGCCAGAGGGGTAGGCAACATTTTCTTGATTACTTCCATTAATGATTTGCCCGTTTTTCAAAATTAAGCTCGCACCTACTTTAAACATTGAGTAAGGTGCGTAAGCATCTGAGCAAATGTGGTGTGCTTTTTGCAGTAAATCTTGTTGATTTTTTTTCAACTCATCTAATGTATATTCATTTATAACACAGTTGATTTCATGTTTTGTCATAGCATAAAAATAGCGAAATTTATGCAGATATACTTTTGAATAAGTAAGAGATAGGATATAGTTGTATATTTAGCTTGCTAAAAATATAGATTTTAGCATTAAACATTCTTTATGAAAAAAGTGTTATTAACTGTTGTGTTGTGTGTGTTTTCAAATGTTTTATTTGCACAGTATTCTCCAGTTTCGAAAAATATTATCTCTACAAATTTATTGCAGTTTTTTGAACAACCAGCAGGATTTGGTATTGCTTATGAACGTATGTTAGATAAAGGTCGTTCGAATAATGTAGCGCAATTCAGTATGAAGTTAGATGTAAAAAAAATATCTGATGCTGACAGAGATGCTTACCAAACATTTGAAGATCAATTGATTTATGATGAAGACGCTTATCAATATTCCGGTTATGCTGTAACACCTGAGGTGAAATATTATTTTGGTTGGAATGCTCCTTTTGGCCCATATTTTTCTTTGTTTGGAAAGTATTCTAATTATCAGGAATCTTTTAAAGATTTAGCTGATGAAAACAATAACTATAATAGTAATATTACTGCTTTTGGACGAGGGATAGGTACAGGATATCAATTTATAATTAAAGAATTAGTAGTTGTAGATTTAGGTGTAGGCTACATGATTCAGGATAAAAAATCTGAAAAACAAGGATATGGGGAAGATAGTTTTATTCCAATGAGTGATGAAAAGAAAGACGGAGTAAGAATAGCTGTGTCTATTGGTGCTGCTTTTTAGAACTTACCTTTTAAAATATCTTTTGATACAATATTTGGAAGTGTTACCTTTAGGTTTGGTGTGCGTTCCATTTCTCGTTTTATAGTAAAGATTGCTTCTTTATTTCTTGCCCAACTTCTTCTAGCAATTCCGTTATTCACATCCCAGTGAAGCATCATTTTTAATCTTCGTTCACTGTCATCAGATCCATCTATTAGCATACCGAAACCGCCGTTGATCACTTCTCCCCAACCAACACCACCACCATTATGGATAGAAATCCAAGTAGCTCCACGGAAACCATCGCCAATAACATTGTGAATCGCCATGTCGGCAGTAAATCTAGAGCCATCGTAAATATTAGAAGTCTCTCTATATGGAGAGTCTGTTCCAGAAACATCATGATGGTCGCGACCTAAAACAACCGGTCCTATTTTTCCTTTTTTAATTGCATTGTTGAAGGCCTCTGCAATTTTAATTCTCCCTTCGGCATCAGCATATAGGATTCTAGCTTGAGAGCCTACTACTAACTTATTTTCTTGTGCACCTTTAATCCATTTGATATTGTCGGCCATTTGTTGCTGTATCTCTGCTGGTGAGTTTTTGCGAATTTCTTCCAATACTTCACAAGCAATACGGTCTGTTTCCGCTAGGTCTTCTGCTTTTCCGCTAGCACATACCCAACGGAAAGGACCGAATCCATAATCAAAGCACATAGGTCCCAAGATGTCTTGCACATAAGAAGGGTATTTGAATGTTTTCCCATCTTTCTTCATGATATCAGCACCAGCTCTAGAAGCTTCCAATAAAAATGCGTTTCCATAATCGAAGAAATAGGTGCCTTTAGCGGTGTGTTTATTGACTGCAGCGGCATGCCTTCTTAGTGTTTCTTGTATCGCTTCTTTGAATTTTTCTGGCTCATTAGCCATCATGTAATTGGCGTCTTCAAAGCTGATTTCGGCAGGGTAGTATCCTCCAGACCATGGATTATGTAAAGAAGTTTGGTCAGAGCCTAAGTCGATATAAATATCCTCTTTGTCAAATTGCTCCCATACATCTACAATGTTTCCTTGGTAAGCGATAGAAACAACTTCTTTATTTGCTTTAGCTTCCCTTACGCGACTACATAATTTATCTAGGTTTTCGATGACTTCATCTACCCATCCTTGAGAATGACGTGTGTGTGTTGCTTTTGGATTGACTTCTGCGATTACGGTGATGCATCCTGCAATGTTACCAGCTTTTGGCTGAGCCCCACTCATCCCTCCTAATCCAGCCGTAACAAATAACTTACCTGCTAATCCGTCATTTCCAATTTTTCTTCCTGCATTTAACACGGTGATCGTTGTTCCGTGTACAATTCCTTGAGGACCAATGTACATATAAGAACCGGCTGTCATTTGTCCGAATTGGGTAACACCTAAAGCATTGAACTTTTCCCAATCATCTGGCTTGGAGTAATTAGGGATCATCATTCCGTTGGTCACAACTACTCTTGGGGCATCTTTATGTGAAGGAAATAATCCCATCGGGTGTCCAGAATACATTACTAGCGTTTGTTCATCGGTCATTTCTGCTAAGTATTGCATGCACAAACGGTATTGTGCCCAGTTTTGAAAAACAGCTCCGTTTCCTCCGTAGGTAATGAGTTCGTGAGGGTGTTGTGCGACTGCATAATCCAAATTATTTTGAATCATCAGCATAATTGCTTTGGCTTGTAATGACTTTCCTGGATAATCGTTTATATCACGCGCCTTCATTTCATAATTCGGGCGGTAGCGTAGCATATAAATACGGCCGTATTCTTTTAGCTCGTGAGCAAAGTCTTTTGCTAATTCAGTATGTTGCTCAGTAGGGAAGTAACGCAAAGCATTTTTCAATGCTAGTTCTTTCTCCTCATTACTTAAAATATCCTTACGCTTAGGCGCGTGATTGATGTTTATGTCATACTCCTGCTTGGTAGGTATTTGGGCAGGAATGCCTTCTAAAATACTGCGCTGAAAATCCGTCATTTCTTTTTATCCTTTTTGAATAACCCTGTCTTTTTATTGTAGCCGAATGGACAATGTTTACATCCGCTTTTGCAACAATACCCTCTTTTGAGGTGGTATTTCTCTGTAAATACGATGTAGCCTTCAGGGCTTTTGTAATAGTCTTCCGGGTCCAATTTATTGTTGTTGAACAAAGCAGTCATATAGCTGATTTTGCTCAACAAATTTACAACAATCATTTGGTATATTGCCTTGTGTTTTCATCAGTCATAAAACCATTAATTCAAGAAGTAAAAAACACACTTCTAAGTGATAAAAAAGTGCGTATACTAGTCCAAAGGGAAGACTTGATTCATCCAAGTATTTCGGGAAATAAATGGCGAAAGCTGAAATATAATTTATTGGAAGCGAAGCAAAAGGGTTACGTTAAAGTATTGACTTTCGGAGGAGCTTTTTCTAACCATATTGTAGCAACTGCCGCAGCGGCTACTGAAATGAAGATGCAGAGTGTTGGACCTGTCTCTTATACACATCTCCGAGCCCACGAGACGTAGAGGAAT
>CAXDKI010000047.1:0-5849 GCA_963990215.1 uncultured Flavobacteriales bacterium
ATTTTTCTTGAAGCAAAAAGCTATCCCTATAAGATCTGCTGTTAGTGGGTTTAGCCCTGTGGTCTCTGTATCAAAACAGACAGAGGTTTGCTGCATTAAATCGGTTAAAAGCTGAGAGCGTTGTTGGGTTGTTGAGACAAGTTGATATTTTACTTGATGATCACTGATGCTTCGGTAAGAAGTAACAGGAATTTCTTCTTCTGCCATGGCAAACAAATTCATTTGAACAGAAGTAGCTGTTGTCTTCGAAGCTGTTTGTGCTGCTTGATTAGTAGCACTTTCTAACTCTACATTTAACAACCTTTTTGCTAAGGTTCTGAACTCAAGTTCTTCAAAAAGGTTTTGCACTTTTTCTGCATCAAATTTTTGCACTTTCAGCTCTTCCTCATTTAATTCTATTGGCGCATCTAATAGTATAGTAGCTAGTTTTTTAGACAAGATTCCTTGTTCTTTATTAGCTTCAATTTTTTCTTTTAGTTTTCCTTTCAGTTGATCCGTGTTGGCTAAAAGATTTTCCATACTTCCATACTCTGCAAGGAATTTTTTGGCAGTCTTTTCTCCTACTCCTGGAAGTCCTGGGATATTGTCAACCGCATCACCCATCATACCTAAAAAGTCAATGACTTGTTCTACGCGTTCAATTTCAAATTTTTGAAGAACTTCTTCTATTCCCCACACTTCTGTTGGCTTCCACTTATTGCCAGGTCGATATAGTAAAATGTTGTCTGAAACCAACTGAGCAAAGTCTTTATCGGGGGTCATCATATAAGTGCTTAATCCTGCTTTTTCCGCTTTTTTTGCTAGTGTACCAATAACATCATCGGCCTCATATCCATCCACAAAAAGTTTGGGGATATTGAAGGCGTCAAGCACTTGATCAATATACGGAAGCGCCACGGAAATTCCTTCTGGCATAGCTTCTCGGTTTGCTTTGTATTCAGTGTATTCTATGTGTCGAACTGTAGCAGCAGGAGTGTCAAAAACCACTGCTATATGCGTAGGTTTTTCTTTCTTTAAAATCTCTACAAGTGTATTGACAAATCCCAGCACAGCTGAAGTTTCTACCCCTTTAGAGTTGATGCGTGGATTTTTGCTAAATGCAAAATAAGCGCGATAAATAATCGCAAAAGCATCTATTAAAAAGAGTTTCTTGATGTTCGACATGAAATGATGATTTCTGTGCAAGATACAAGAATATGCCTATTTTTGAGGTATGCGATTAAGCTTATTCATAGCGTTTATATCCCTCTGTTTTACAGCAAAAGGACAAAAAAAATTAGATACTTTAGAGGGGTGGTGGACAATGCAAGATGGACAACACTATTTTGAAGATAAAACTACTATTAAAGTCAAGTTTGTTGGAGAAGAATTGTGGAGCATGGAAGATTATTATGTTGGTATGGTGCCTCAAATAGGCTTGCCGTTGCAAGTTATAATCACTGCTTCCAAAAAAGAAGATTATCTAGAAGTATATACGCTGATTCCTTCACCAGAGGGATGTGATGACTAACTTCTATTTATTATAAAATCATTTTTCTAAATATGCTTTATTTAAGAGCTAATTTGTTAAGCTTGATAATGCCAATCCAGTCAAATAAACGAATAATCGGATAAATAGGGTCGATTTCGTACCATTTTTCAGCAAAGTTAGCTCTTCCACCATGAGCATGATGATTGTTGTGATAGCCTTCACCTAACATAAATGGATCGAAAGGCATTAAGTTTTTAGAGGTATTGTCTACATTATGGTTAGTATAGCCAATTTTATGCGCAAACCAATTTACAATGGTTCCGTGTACAGGCCCCATTAAAATATGTATTGGTATTAAAAAGAACATCCACCAAGCGGTCGCGAATTTAACATAGAAAAGTATATATACTAAGGCCCATAACAGTTTGACGATGAATGATCCTGCCATATTATCAAACCATTTCCAATCTGGAAGATTTTTGTAAAATGCGTCTTTTAATTCGATTGTTTTGTTTTGAACACCTCTAAACTGATGGTAAGTTTTAACCATTAATTTCACTAAATTGGAAGAGAATTTTGGAGAGTGTGGATCTTTTTCTGTATCTGCATGTGCATGATGCATTCTATGCATTGCTCCATATACTTTTGGACTCATGTATGAAGATCCTTGAACAATAAAAGAAAAAACAAAAAATATTTTTTCAGTGAATTTATTCATCGTAAACATTTGGTGTGCTGAATATCTATGGTGAAAAAAAGACTGAGCGAAAAGGGATAGATACCAGTGCGCAACAAAAAAAATTAAAATCTCCATTATTTATTGTATAAGTTATTAATCACAAAGTTATACAAAATATTTTTAATCTCATTCATATTTTATATGGAATTATTATTCATTATATACAACTTCTAAAATAGTTTGTCCTACAGCTTGAAGGGTTTCTTTACTAATATTATTCATATTATCTCCATGGGTGTGCCAATGTTTATTGAACCCGCTCACAGTCTGATTATCATGTTCAATAATATCGATGGTCGGGATATGAGCCAGATTATTGATGTAATAATGATCGTCAATAATATGTGGTGTTAATTGATATTGAAAAAATTGTCCGTAGCCCAAATTATTAGCAATTTTCCAAATCTTTTTCAGGATGCTTGGGGCAAAATGATTGGATACAGCATCATGTTTAAACACCGCGTTTGGCCCCCCTACCATATCTAGTAAAATGCCGTATCTAGCATAGTAGTCTTGTTTGTGTGGGTTTTTCCCCCAATGCTGTGATCCAATACACCAAGTATCTTGTTGAGGGGTGCTTAATGAGCTTTCAGGCTGCCCATAATCTTCAGCATCAAATAGGATGATATCAACCCCAATATTGCTGTTTTTTATTGCCAACTGTCGCGCTACTTCCAATAGAACTCCTACACCACTACCGCCATCATTTGCACCTAAAATAGGTTCATCAGTCCTTTCCGTATCATGGTCAGCAACATGTCGTGTGTCCCAGTGAGCACACAATAAAATTCGGTTGTTTTTCTCTGGACTAAACTCTGCAATAATGTTTCTTAGCTTATGTTTTTTGCCATCGTAAGTAGTGAAAGGTGTGTTTTGCTCCTGTACATGTGGCGTATATTTTTTAAGCTCATTAAAAAGGTAATCACCACAAGCCTCCCAACCTTTGCTACTGATGTATCGTGGACCAAAATCTACTTGATTTTGAATGTAATGATAAGCGCTATCGGAATTAAAAGTAGGCACCTCTACTTTTGGTTTCTCCGCTTGTTTTTGTTGTTTAGCAGTATCACTTGAACATGCTACAAGCAAAGCAATAATGAGAATAGAAAAATATTTATTCATGTGTTTAATTTTTAAACTCCCAAGAAGAGCCGTCCTTACCATCTTTTACTTGTATATTGAGTTTATTCAGTTCATCGCGAATCAAGTCGGCAGAACCCCAATCTTTGTTTTCTTTTGCTTTAGAACGCAATTGTAAAACAATGTCCATCACCTCATTCGTAAAGTCGTCTCCAGCTTCTTCTTTATTTGATTTTAATCCCAAAATATCTATTACAAATGTTTGGAAAACTTGCTTCAAACTAGCAAGATCGCTTGCATTTAACTGTTCACTGCCATCTTTAACAGAATTTATGATGCGTACACCATCAAACAAATGTGATATTAAAATAGGTGTATTGAAGTCATCATTCATTGCTACATAGCATTTATCTTTCAACATAGCTACATCATAAGAGGAACGGTCACCTGCGGTTAATTCTTCAAGTGTTTCACAAGCATTCATCAGCCTAGTCATGCCTTTTTCTGCTGCCTGTAAGGCCTCATTTGAAAAATCGACCGTGCTTCTGTAGTGTGCCTGTAAGATGAAAAAACGAATAGTAATAGGTGAGTAAGGGCGTTCTAATAAGTCGTGATTTCCAGTGAAAAATTGCTCTAAGTTTACAGCGTTTCCTAAAGACTTGCCCATCTTTTGTCCGTTTATGGTAATCATGTTATTATGCATCCAATATTTGGCGGGATCGCAATCATTACATGCGTTTGATTGTGCGATTTCTGCTTCATGATGAGGGAATACTAGATCCATTCCACCTCCATGAATATCAAAAGTGTCGCCAAGGTACTTACTACTCATAGCAGAACACTCCAAATGCCACCCAGGAAAACCTTCGCTCCATGGTGATGGCCAACGCATGATGTGTTCTGCAGCTGCTTTTTTCCAAATAGCAAAATCAACAGGACTTTTCTTTTCTTTTTGCCCATCTAAGACGCGTGTATTTTCTAGTGTATCATCTAAATTTCTTCCAGAAAGTTTTCCGTAAGGGTATTTTTCATTATACTTATTTACATCTAAATATACAGATCCATTTGTTTCATATGCTAACCCGTTGTCAAGGATTTTTTTCACCATCTCAATTTGCTCAATGATGTGTCCGGTAGCTCTAGGCTCAATGCTTGGAGGGAGGCAATTCAATACTTCAACGGCTTGATGATATCGTAGTGTGTAATACTGTGCTATTTCCATCGGCTCTAACTGCTCTAAGCGTGCTTTTTTAGCAATTTTATCCTCGCCTACTTCAGCATCATTCTCCAGATGTCCAGCATCAGTGATGTTGCGCACATAACGCACTTTAAAATCTAAATGTTTTAGGTATCTAAAAACGATATCGAAAGTAATGGCAGGACGAGCATGTCCTAAATGAGGATCTCCATAAACAGTGGGCCCGCAAACATACATTCCAACATGAGTTGGGTGTAAAGGTTCAAACGCTTCTTTCTTTCTACTTAATGTATTGTAAATCTGTAAGACCATCTTATTCTGTGGTTATCTTATATTGTTCTTTCAAATTACTCATCATATCATCTGTCATTTTTGACAAATCATACTCAGCTTTCCATCCCCAATGTTCTTGAGCATGAGAATCGTCAATGCTTTGTGGCCAGCTATTGGCAATGGCTTGTCGGTAATCTTCTTGGTAGCTTATTTCAAAACCTGCAAGATGTCTTCGAACTTCTGCAGCTATTTCCTCTGGATTAAAACTTACGCCTCCTACATTGTAAGAAGAACGAATTTTCACTTGTTCTGCAGGAGCTTCCATTAGTTCTATAGTAGCGCGAATAGCATCTGGCATATACATCATTGGAAGGGTAGTATTAGCGTTTAAAAAACTCTTGTACTTTCTATGTTTCAGTGCCTCATGAAAAATGTGGACCGCATAATCAGTTGTTCCTCCTCCGGCAGCTGCCTTCCAACCAATCAACCCAGGATAACGAATGCTGCGCACATCTACACCAAATTTTTTGAAGTAGTACTCGCACCAACGCTCACCGGCCTGTTTACTAATGCCGTAAACCGTGTTAGGCTCCATAATCGTATATTGCGGAGTCATAAGCTGTGGGGTGGTAGGGCCAAATACTGCGATAGAACTTGGCCAGTAGATTTTTTTAATCACCTTTTCTCGACCTAAATCTAGTACATGCGATAAAGAACGCATGTTTAAACTCCAGCCCAATTCAATGTTTTTTTCTGCAGTTGCAGAAAGCAAGGCAGCTAAAAGATACACTTGGGTGACATTGTATTTTTTCACGATTTCGTGAAGATGCGCCTCATTCATGATGTCTAGCTCTTCAAATGTTCCGCTTTGCATCACTTCCTCTGAAGAAGCGCGAATATCAGATGCTACCACATGATTGTTCCCATACATCTCGCGCAGCTTCATTACCAACTCGGTGCCAATTTGTCCCGAAGACCCTATCACTAAAATCGTATCCTTCATCTTACAATAACATCGAACAAATATAACATTTCAGCAAGACTTATTTTGCAAAAATGCTTCTACTTCCTTACGCATATCTCTATCC
>CAXDKI010000048.1:0-5753 GCA_963990215.1 uncultured Flavobacteriales bacterium
ACACAAGGAGTATCGTCGGCAGCGTCAGATGTGTATAAGAGACAGGCTGTTAAATAACCCAAATTAATTGCTTCCTCCTTTAATGTTGTTTCATTTTCGTGAGCTGTTTTGGCAATCTTGGCTGCTTTTTCATAACCAATTTTAGTATTAAGTGCAGTCACTAACATCAAAGAATTGTCTAGATTCTTTTTTAGGTTAGCATGGTTTGGCTCAATTCCTACTACACAATTTACATCGAAAGAAACACAAGCATCTCCAATTAACCTTGCAGATTGTAAAAAGTTAGTGGCTATTACAGGTTTAAAAACATTCAACTCGTAATGCCCTTGCATACCTCCACAAGTAATCGCAACATCATTACCCATTACTTGTGCGCAAACCATCGTTATGGCCTCACACTGTGTTGGGTTTACTTTTCCTGGCATAATAGAAGATCCTGGCTCGTTTGATGGAATAACAATTTCTCCAATACCACTCCTTGGTCCAGAAGCCAGCAAACGAATATCGTTGGCGATTTTATTTATCGAAACTGCAATTTGCTTTAATGCACCATGTGATTCTACAATAGCATCATGTGCCGCTAAGGCTTCAAATTTATTTTCTGCACTTACGAAAGGTAACTCTGTGAAATTCGCAATCTTTTGAGCTACTAAATCGGTATAGCCGGCAGGCGTATTGATACCTGTTCCCACCGCAGTTCCTCCTAACGCTAATTCTGACAAGTGAGGAAGTGTATTTTTTAATGCTTTCAAACCATGATCTAATTGAGAAACATATCCAGAAAACTCTTGCCCCAAGGTTAAAGGAGTTGCATCCATTAAGTGTGTTCTACCGATTTTTACCACATTCATAAAAGCATTTGATTTTACTTTTAAAGTATCACGCAATTGTTCCACACCAGGAATAGTCGTTTCAACAACCATTTTATATGCAGCAATGTGCATTCCTGTCGGATAAGTATCGTTAGAACTTTGTGATTTATTAACATCATCATTTGGATGAATAATCTTGTCTGAATCTTCTAGTGAACCACCATTAATAACATGTGATCGGTTAGCAATCACCTCATTGGTGTTCATATTACTTTGCGTTCCACTACCTGTTTGCCACACTACCAATGGAAACTGATCATCGTGTTTTCCCTCTAAAATTTCATCACATACTTGAGATATCAAGTTCTTCTTCTCTTCAGCCAAAAAACCTAGTTCAAAATTGGTGTGTGCAGCAGCTTTCTTTAAATATGCAAAGCCATAAACTACTTCTATTGGCATGCTAGCAGCGGCACCAATTTTGAAATTATTTCGAGAGCGCTCTGTTTGTGCTCCCCAATACTTATCGGCAGGGACTTTCACCTCTCCCATCGTATCTTTTTCAATTCTGTATTCCATTGTTTTTTTATTCAGTAATTATCTCTTACTTTTGCGACAAATTTAATGCAAATAATAGAGATATGTTTATCGGATTTTTACTCTTTTTAGCAATTGCAGGAATGGCTTTTTGGTTATTAACCTTCTTAATAAGCTTCCTGCCTTACTGGATTTACGCATACTGCGTAGAAACTTACAAGAACCGTCACTTGCTACAAGAAAACAGCTAGCATTATATCAATTTTAACACATTCTCAGGCGGTCTTCCCAATACTGCCTTTTTTTGTTTTACAACGATTGGTCTTTCAATCAGTTTTGGATTTTCTACCATTGCTTTTATCACTTCCTTATCCGAAAGTTCTTTTCCTTTAAACTGCTCTTTCCAAACTGCTTCATTTTTACGAACTAACGCTAAAGGATCGATTCCTAAAAACCCAATCAACTCGCTCAAATCTTCTATAGTTAACAAATCTTTGAAGTATTCCACCACTTGTGGTTCTACTCCATTTTCTTGTAGCAACGCCAGTGTTTGACGGCTTTTATTACATCTTGGATTGTGATATATTTTCATCAATTTTATTGTTGTCCGAACTCCATTAAATACGCTTTGATAAAGTCATTTATTTCTCCATCTAAAACAGCTTGCGTATTGGATGTTTCGTGTTCTGTCCTTAAATCTTTTACCATTTTGTATGGGTGCAACACATAGTTTCTAATTTGTGAGCCCCACTCTATTTTTTTCTTCGCTCCTTCTATCTTATCCTTTTCTGATTGTCTCTTACGCAATTCCAATTCATATAACTGCGATTTTAAAAGCTGCATGGCTTTCTCTTTATTTTCTAACTGAGAGCGTGTTTCAGAATTCTCTACTATAATCCCCGTAGGTGCGTGCTTTAGTCGAACTGCTGTTTCGATTTTATTTACTCCTTGTCCTCCTGCTCCACCAGCACGAAAAGTATCCCAAGTAATATCCGAAGGATTGATTTCGATGTCAATACTATCATCTACTAAAGGATACACAAAAATAGAAGTGAACGAAGTATGTCGTTTAGCATTGGAGTCGAATGGAGAAATACGCACTAAGCGATGAACCCCATTTTCTCCCTTCAGATTTCCGAAGGCAAAATCGCCATCAAACTGTAGTGTTACTGACTTAATCCCAGCCGCATCACCTGATTGGAAATCCAACTCCTTTACATTCATTCCATTCTTTTCTCCCCACATGATGTACATGCGCATCAGCATTTCTGCCCAATCCTGACTTTCCGTCCCTCCTGCACCAGGGTTAATTGTCATAACCGCCGACATATTATCCTCTTCACCACTGAGCATGTTTTTGAACTCCAACTCTTCAACCTTTGCTAATGATATTTCGTATTGAGCTGCAACTTCGCTTTCCTCCACCTCTCCTTCTGTTAAAAAATCAGCTAAAACCATCAAATCTTCCAAAGCAGTAGCTACCTCATCATAAGCGGTTACCCAAACTTTCTTTTTATTAATACTTTTTAAAAATACCTCTGCTTTTTTAGGATCATTCCAAAAGGTTGGTTCATGCGTTTGTTTTTCCTCCTGTTGTACCAACGATCGTTTTTCAACAATAGAAAGGTAGCCTTCCAACGCTTCAACCCTAGTTTGTACTTCTTTGATTTGTTCTGTAGTAATCATCTAGACAAAAATAAGTTTTTATAACTTGTGTACGGCTTCCCAAACTAAGTCTGATTCATACCCCTTTCTCACTACATAATCAACCATTTTTTTCTTACGAATAAATTGATTAGTGTCTTTCGTTAAGGCCTTTTTCTTTTCTAGTAATTGTTGTAGAGTGTGTAAGTATGCTTCCTTATCAATTTCTTCTAAACCCTTTTGTATGCATACATCTGACACCTTTTTCTTTTTCAACTCAAAGATGATTTTTCGTCTACCCCACTTCTTAATCTTAAACTTACCACTACAAAAACTGCGAGCATATCGTTCTTCATCCACATATTTTTCTTGAATCAGCTCTAGCAATATTTCTTCTGACGCACCTATACTCACTCCGTAATCCAACAACTTATCCATCACTTGCTGTTGACAACGATCCTCATTAGCGCAATAAAAACGAATACGCGATTTCACCTCTTTTAAGTCGTAAATCTTACTTTTCATCTTATCCAAAGATAAACTTACTTTTGCAGGAATGAAAAACAAGCAAGCAATAACATTACTTTTTACTGCCAACATCATTTCTGGTTTTGCACAGGGAATTAGCATGCTAGCTATTCCTTGGTATTTTGCCGATATATTAGGAATGAGCAGCACCTATGCAAAAGGCTATGCAGTGCTTACTTTTATCAGTTTGTTTTGGAGCTTATATTCGGGAACTCTAGTTGATAGATACTCTAGAAAAAAACTCTTTCTATATTCTAACTTAGCCTGCTCCCTCATTATAGGAAGTGCTGCTTTTTACGGCATCACTAACGGGCATACTCCTTGGATTTTGGCTTTAGCTGTTTTTGGAACTACTATGTTTCATTATAGTATTCACTATCCAAACTTATACGCTTTTGGACAAGAAATTACAGAGCAAGAGAACTATGGAAAACTCAACTCTTATATAGAAATACAGGGGCAATCTACTAGTATTTTTGCTGGTGCTTTTGCTGCTATACTTCTTTCCGGAACAGAAAACCAAGTGATGAATTTGATGGGTCTCAATATTTCACTTCCTTTTGATATTACCCCTTGGAAAATTCACGAAATTTTCTTGATGGATGCAATCACTTACGCAGCAGCATTCTTGATTATAGTATTCATCAAATACCAACCGCTAGTTAAAAATGAAATTGACAAAGGAAGCGTACTTGAGCGCCTACAAAACGGCATAAACTTTTTGAAAGCAAATCCACTACTCTTCATTTTTGGCGTTTGCTCTTACATGATTTTCACTTTCCTAATTGTAGAAATGTTTGTATTGGTTCCTAGCTATGTTAGCAACCACCTAAATGGCGGAGGAAATGTGTTTGCTTCTTCAGAAGTTTATTACTCCATTGGGGCTGTCTTGGCGGGGATGAGTATTCGCCCGATCTTTAGTCGATTCAATACAGTTTTTGGTATTATCTTGTTAATGGTATCAACTATTATCGGTTGTTTTTTGCTAACATTTACCCAAAGCATAGGCATTTTTTATGCAATTAGTTTATTAATCGGAATTACTAATGCGGGAACGCGAGTGCTTCGAATTACTTACTTGTTTAATCATGTTCCAAATAATGTAATTGGACGAGCAGGAAGTGTTTTCAACTCCATCAGCATCATTATCCGAACACTTATGATTGCTGCATTTTCTATTCCATTTTTTACGATAGGAGAAAATGCTAAATGGGGATATTTAGTAGGGGCCGCCTTTTTAAGTGTTGGACTTATCCCGCTACTAATCAACTACAAAAAACTAGTTAATCTTACTAAGACCTAATTACCTTTCTTTCGTTATTTAAGAAACGATACTGTAATATGTGGTAGGTAGTGTCTTGCTCAACCGTAAGCTTACAGCCAAACTTATTACTCCAATCTCTACGAATGGTTTTAAGCCACCCTTGTGTGATATAGCTTGCCACAAAAGGATGTGCTTTCAAGATGATGTTATTATACTTTTGACTGGCTTGCGCTAGCTTCTGCTCTATCTCATCAATAATTAAGATGCTAGCTTCTACTTTTCCAGTTCCTTGGCAGCTTGGACAACCTTCTTTAGTTTCTATATTCATTTCTGGACGAACACGCTGACGAGTAATCTCAATCAGCCCAAACTTAGATGGTGGTAAAATGTGATGTTTGGCTTTGTCATCTTTCATAAACCCTACCATTGCATCATATAATTTTTTACGATTTGCACCATTGTGCAGATCGATAAAATCGACCACAATAATACCGCCCATATCTCTTAAACGGAGCTGTCTTGCTACCTCTTCAGCAGCAATCATATTAACTTCTAAAGCATTTGCTTCTTGATCTTTTTGAGAGCTAACACGCTTACCACTATTAACATCAATAACATGCATTGCTTCGGTGTGTTCTATCACCAAATACGTACTTTTACGCATGGTTACCGACTTACCAAAAGCACCTTTAATTTGACGCTCAATCTCAAACTTTTGGAATAACGGAATTTTGCCTTTGTAATGCTTTACAATCTTTTCTTGCGATGGAGAAATACGACCGATATAGTCTTTTATTTCAGCATGTAATTCCTCATCATTCACATAGATATTAGCAAAATCATCATTTAATAAATCACGCAATAAAGAGGCTGTTCTTCCAAGCTCACCTAAAACTTTGGCAGGCGCTTTTACCTTCTTCATTTGCTTATAAATAATTTGCCACTTACGATACAGATTTTTAAGCTCTGCA
>CAXDKI010000049.1:0-5516 GCA_963990215.1 uncultured Flavobacteriales bacterium
AACTATAAGTCCTCTATTGAATTAGAATATAATCAACTTTATTCTCCAAGAAAATTTACTGAGTTTGATTTAAAATTTAGCCAAATAGCAACTTTTAAAAATTACTTAACCTGGGGTTTATATGCAAAGATTCAACCTTTAAAAGAACATGATTACTTTGAAGCAAGAGCTGGGTTAGACCAAGTATTTAAGCGATCTGAGTATTATGGAGCACGCACTTTCTTTAGTAGTGATTACAGAAAGAGATTTGCGTTAGATGGAGGTATACATGCAGGAATTCATCCATTAAACAATGGACATAAGTTTGGTTACCGAATATCTCCGCGCATCCGTTTCAATGATAAGCTATTTGCTTCCTATGTGTTCTCTACCGAGAAAAAAGCAAAAAATACTGGATACACACTTACATATAATGATATGCCTGTTTTTGCCACTAGAGATATTGAATTCATTACTAATGTACTAGAAGCACAATATGTAATGAGTAATAAAATTAGTGCTAAAATCAAGTTTAGACATCATTGGGAGCAGGTTGAAAATCACTCTTTTCATAGCTTAAATAGTGAAGGATTTTTAATCACTTCCAATTATCAAGGAGAACACGATGTTAACTTCAATGCTTGGAACGTTGATCTTACCTATAGCTGGTGGTTTGCTCCTGGAAGTGAATTAAGTATTGTTTGGAAAAACGCTATACTAACTCAAGGGACAGAAGTCATCAATCATTACATGGACAATGTAGAAATGCTCTTTGAAAATCCTCAAGAGAATAGTTTATCTTTGAAGCTACTATACTATTTAGACTATCAGTATTTGAAGAGAAAATGATAAAAGCCACCAACATCCGAAAAAATTACGGAGACCTGCACGTCCTTAAAGGCGTAAACCTAGAGGTAAAAGAAGGAGAAGTCATTTCTATAGTAGGTGCTTCTGGAGCAGGAAAAACCACTCTACTACAAATCCTTGGAACCTTGGATGAGGCCGATTCAGGAGAACTTTCTATCAATCAACAAGCGATAGTTAACCTAAAAGATAAAGCACTATCAAGTTTTCGCAACAAATCAATTGGTTTTGTGTTTCAATTTCATAACCTCTTAGCAGAATTTACTGCGCTGGAAAACATTTGCCTTCCAGCATTTATAGCAGGTAGTCCTAAAACAGAAGCTAAAAAAAGAGCAACAAAATTGTTAGCATTACTCAATCTCAGTGATAGAGCAAACCACAAACCTAATGAACTATCAGGAGGAGAACAGCAAAGAGTAGCTGTTGCTAGAGCGCTTATCAATAACCCAGCTGTTGTGTTAGCCGATGAGCCTTCAGGTAATTTAGACTCTCAAAATGCAGATGAACTACATCAACTTTTTTTTCAACTCAACAAAGAATTAGGACAAACTTTTATTTTAGTTACACATAACCAAAAACTAGCCGATATGGCAGATCGAAAGCTAGTTATGAAAGATGGAGTGATTGTAGATTAAAAAAATAGCGTACTTTTGCGCTTTGATGAAATTTCTGTACCCACAGTTTTTGTATGCCCTGGCAGCTCTCGCCATACCCATAATCATTCACTTATTTAACTTCAGGAAATTTAAAACGGTTTACTTCAGTAATGTCCGATTTTTAAAAGAGGTAAAAAAACAAACCAAAGCGCAATCAAAACTCAAGCATTTACTTGTTTTATTAAGCCGATTACTTACTATTACTGCTTTAGTTTTGGCTTTTGCACAACCATACATCGCTGAAAACAATAAAACAATAGCGGATAAACAAACTATTAGTGTTTATGTTGACAATTCTTTCAGCATGGATACAGAAAACGAAAATGGTAGATTATTGCTAACTGCAAAACAGAAAGCAGAAGCTATAGTGCAAGCGTATCAAAACACAGATGAATTTCAAATCATCACCAATAATCTATCTGGAAAGCACCAAATACTACTCAGTAAAGAATTATTTTTAGATGAGCTCTTTGAAATAGAAAGTAGTTCTCAAAGTACCGCTATATCTAAATTGGTTGATCGACAAACTCACACTCTAAATAATTCCAACACTGAAGAAAAGACATTGTATCTCATTTCTGATTTTCAATCTAGCAATACAGATTTAGAAAGCTTTGAAATTGACACAAATATCAATATTCGCTTAATCCCAACTACTCCACACACTGTAAATAATCTTTACATAGATAGTTGTTGGATAAGCACTCCTAACCCCCAGATTGGACAAAACATTACGCTTAATGCTAAGCTTATCAACAAAGGAGAAAGAAGGGAAAATATACCAGTTCAATTAAAAGTTAATGGACAGCAAAAAGCAATAGCTACTACAGATATTCTTGATGAAGCGGTGGTAGAATTACATTTTGTTTGCCAACAAAACGGATGGCAAGAAGCTACTGTTAGCATAAGCGATCATCCTGTTTCTTTCGATGATGACTTTTACTGTGCATTTGAAATAAAAAAACAATTATTCATACAAAGCATTTACGAAACAAGTACGCATCCTTCTCTAGAGAAATTATTTGGATCGGATGATTACTGCCAATATAGCACACAAAACATACAACAGCTTAAACATTCCGAATTATTTGAGCAACAACTGTTGATTCTTGATGGTTTAACATATATAGCTTCCGGTCTTTCGCAAACATTACAACAGTTTGTTGCTGAAGGAGGATCTCTACTTATTTTTCCTAGTGAAAAGAGCGACTTAACAAGCTATAAAAAATTACTACAATCACTAGATACTGATTATTTTATTTCTCTGGATGAGTCAGCGATTAATATTATTCAACTACATGAGGAACACCGACTATTTGAAGGTGTTTTTGAAGAGGTAAATAAAAAACTCGATTTTCCAAAAATTGAACAATATTTTACACAAACTCAATTAAGTAAAACAACTAACGCTCCAATTATTTCACTAGAGAACAGACAAGCTCTCATTAGCGAATATCAATATCATAAAGGAAAAATTTATTTATCTAGCATTGGATTAGAAAGTGAATTTGGAAGCTTTAGTCAACACGCTTTATTTGTTCCTATTCTGTACAATATCGCGTCACATTCTAGAGGAACTCAATCTTTATTCCACCAAATAGGAAATACGCATATTCCAAGCGATTTACTACTTTCTAAAGAACTGGTTTACGAACTGAAAGGGCAAGGTGTTTCATTCATTCCTCAAGTACAAAACAGTCAAATAGGAGTTTATAATCAGATTACAACTGCTGGACATTACCAACTAACTCAACAAGAAGAAAAAATAGCCAATATTGCTTTCAATTACTCTAGAAAAGAGAGTAATACATCTGTTTTATCAACAGAAGAATTAGAAGCTTTTGCTTCTCAATATACAAATATTGAAGTCATCCATGCAAAAGAAAGCACACTGACTCAAACGCTGAACATTCTGAACAAGGGAACAGCGCTATGGAAACTTTGCCTTATCTTTGCACTTGGCTTTTTAGCATTAGAAATCCTAATCATTAAACGACTATGATCGTACTTATCCGAGCAGCCAAAGTAGTTGATCCCAACTCTAAATACCACAATAAAGTAGTTGACATTCTTATTAAAAACGGAATCATCCAAGAAATTGGAAAAAATATAAAAGCTCCTAAAGTTGGTGAAATTATAGAAGAAAAGGGACTGCATGTTTCTCCTGGTTTATTCGATTTACACGCCAATTTCAGAGACCCAGGATTTGAATGGAAAGAAGATATGCAAAGTGGTATGTTAGCCGCAGCTAAAGGAGGATTTACAGGAGTTTTAAGCATGCCTTCTACCCTTCCTGCTACGGATACAAAATCACAAGTAGAGTATATACAAAATATGAGCGCTGGCAATGTGGTAAATGTATATCCTGCTGGAAGTATCACTAAAGACCTTAAAGGACAAGAGCTAACCGAAATGTTCGATATGAGCAGAAGCGGTGCATTAGCTTTTACAGATGATAAAAACAGCATACAGCATGCTGGCTTGATGAAACTAGCACTTCTCTACACTAAAAATTTCGGTGGTATCATCATGAATCAAGCTAATGACAAAATCATTAGCAAAGATGGCCACATGAACGAAGGTATAACAAGCACTGTTCTTGGAATGAAAGGCATACCTTCCTTAGCGGAAGAATTAATGATTGCTAGAGATATTAAACTAGCAGAATACACTGAGGGAAGACTACACTTCTCCTGCATCTCTACTGAAAAAAGCGTAGAATTGATTAGAGCAGCCAAAAAACAAGGACTCAATATTACAGCTGATGTTGCAATATACAATCTAGTGCTAGACGAAACAGCATGTGAAGGATTCGATACACGCTACAAGGTAAATCCTGCACTACGAACGCAAAAAGACATTAAAGCGCTCTTAAAAGGCTTAAAAGACGGTACTATAGACGCCATTTGCACTGACCATATTCCAGAAGATATTGAACATAAGAAAGTAGAATTTGACAATGCTGAGTTTGGAATGATTGGCTTACAGACGGCATTCTCACTAGCATGCCAACTAGAAAAAGAAATTGGACTAGAAGGGGTTATAGAAAAAATGGCTATCAACCCAAGAAAACTACTTGGACTAGAAGTTCCTGAAATAAATATTGAAAAAGCAGCCAATCTTTGTCTTTTCAACTCTACCACTGAGTGGACACTAGAAGAAACGAATATTGTATCTAAATCTAAAAACACACCCTTTATCGGAAAAACACTTAAAGGGAAAATTATAGGAGTAGTAAACAACGGAAAGTTAGGCTAGCACATTTAGACCATCATAAGCAATCTTCACTCCTTCAGGCAACTCTTTAGAAACACTTTCGTGAGTCCCCATTAAGTGACTAATGTGCGTTAAGTAAGTTTGCTTAGCACCTACCTCTTGAGATAAAGAAATGGCTTCTTCTAAATTAAAATGTGAGATATGTTTTGTTCTTCTTAAAGAATTTATTACCAATTTATTACATCCTTTTATCTTTTGTTTTTCTTTATATGATATAAAATTAGCATCTGTAATGTACACAAAGTCGTTTATACGAAAACCAAGCACTGATAATTTATAATGCATCACTTCTATTGGCTGTAGTGTTACATCACCTACTCGGAAAGCATTTTTCGCATCTATTGTGTGTAATTTAACTTGCGGAACACCCGGGTATTTTAAATCTGTAAATACATAAGGATACTCTCGCTTTAAAGCTTCCTGCACTCTACTAGTAGCATACACATCCATATCCTTTCGTTGTTTGTAATTAAAAGCGCGAACATCATCCATACCTGCCACATGGTCTTTATGCTCATGCGTAAACACTACAGCATCTAAACGATCAACTTTCTCTCTGAGCATTTGCTGACGAAAATCCGGACCTGTATCAATCACTACAGAGGTTTTCTCTGTCTGTATTAAAATAGAAGAACGTAGACGATTATCTCTAGCATCTTGCGACAAACAAACCATACAATCACACGCAATCACAGGTACCTGTCTCTTATACACATCTGACGCTGCCGACGATACTCCTTG
>CAXDKI010000050.1:0-5495 GCA_963990215.1 uncultured Flavobacteriales bacterium
TTATAAAAGTTGATTGCGGGCTCATTCCAATCTAGTACTTGCCAAATCATTCCGTTCACCTCCATCTGCTGAGCGATACGAACTGTTTCTTCAAATAGCTGCGAACCGATACCCCTTCCTCTGTAAGATTGTTTCACAACAAAGTCTTCTAAAAACAAAAAGCGCCCTTTCCAAGTAGAATAACGAATAAAATAGAATGACATGCCCACAATTTCACCATCTACCTCAGCTACAATAAACCAATACCAAGGATGTTCACCAAAGCCATCATCGTTTAATTCCTTTAGGGTAATCGTTACTTCGTCAAGCGCCCTCTCATATTCGGCCAATTCCTTGATTAATTCCAATACTACTGGTAAATCAGCTTGTACTCCTTTTCGGATGTGT
Source organism: uncultured Flavobacteriales bacterium (assembly GCA_963990215.1). Classification (GTDB taxonomy): domain Bacteria; phylum Bacteroidota; class Bacteroidia; order Flavobacteriales; family UBA7312; genus UBA7312. Next base: position 388 of record CAXDKI010000050.1, read on the forward strand.
GCAGTCATAAAGCAAAGGTAATTTTTTTCCCTGTCCAACCTATTTCATCATTCCCTTATTTTATCCGATATTTGCAACAGAACAATCTTATTATGTCAAAGATTAAAACACTCACCGAATTCATTACCGATCAACAAGCATTAAACCCTGGTGCAAAAGGAGATTTAAGTCGATTACTAAACGATATTGCTATTGCCTCTAAAATTGTTAATCGAGAAATTAATAAAGCAGGGTTAGTCGATATTTTAGGTGAAGTAGGCCAAGATAATGTACAAGGAGAATCGGTTAAAAAATTAGATGTATATGCCAACGATCAGTTCATTGCTGCTTTTAAATCTGGAGGAGAATGTGCTGCTGTAGCTTCTGAAGAAAATAAAGACATTGTTATCCTAGACGGTCCAAACTCTCAAAACGGAAAATACTTAGTCAGCATGGATCCATTAGATGGATCATCCAATATTGATGTCAATATATCGGTCGGAACGATCTTCTCTGTTTTACAAAGAAAAGACACAAGCAAAACCGTAAAAAAAGAAGAATTTTTTGTTGCAGGAAAAGAGCAAGTAGCTGCCGGGTATGTAATTTATGGTTCTTCTACCATGTTGGTTTACACCACAGGAAATGGAGTAAACGGATTTACACTAGACCCATCGATTGGAGAATTTTGCTTATCTCACCCAAATATGCAAACACCTACTACTGGTGAAATATATTCAGTAAATGAAGCCAATCTGAACACTATGTCAAAAGGAGTCAAAAAATATGTATCCTTCTGCCAGCAATTAGACAAAAATGAACAACGTACACATACTGCTCGTTTTATGGGTTCATTAGTAGCAGATTTTCACCGAAATCTAATAAAAGGAGGGATTTATATTTATCCGAAAACAACAGCCGCTCCATTAGGTCGACTACGCCTTTTATATGAATGTGCTCCATTAGCATGGATTGCTGAAGAATCTGGAGGAAAAGCAACAGACGGAACACAAAGAATCTTGGATATTGTACCAACAGATTTACACCAAAGAACACCTTATTTCATTGGCTCTACCCAAATGGTAGAAAAGGCCGAAAGCTATATGAACGAATAGGTGAATCTACCCCAACTCATAGGATTATACAAAGAACATGCTGCCTCAAAATTACTGCAGCAGTCTTTAAACGATAATCCCAAAAGCAAAATACACTTCAAAGGTTTAGTAGGCTCTCAGGATGTTCTACTAGCAGCAAACATCTTAAAGGAAGTAAAACGCCCACACCTTTTTATTTTATCTGATAAAGAAGAAGCAGCATATTTCTTAAACGATTTAGAAAGTATCCTGCAAAAAGAAGTCTTATTTTTCCCTGGCTCTTATAGAAGACCTTACCAAATAGAAGAAACAGATAACGCAAATGTATTGTTACGCGCAGAGGTTTTAAACACACTCAATCATCAGCGCTACCCCATCATTATTACTTATCCAGATGCTTTATTCGAAAAGGTAGTCAGTCAAAAACATCTTAAAAAACACTCCTTAGATGTTAAAAGAGGTGACACGCTCTCCATCGATTTCTTAAACGAAATGCTGCAAGAATATGGGTTTGAGCATGTCGATTTTGTAGTCGAACCAGGTCAATACTCCATCCGTGGAGGAATCGTAGATGTTTTTTCTTTCTCCAACGAAAAACCCTATCGTATTGAGTTTTTTGACGAAGAAATTGAGAGTATCCGAACTTTCGAGATCAACACTCAGCTATCACAAGAAACGCACAGTAATTTTTGCATTGTACCGAATATACAAGAAAAACTACTACAAGAAAGTCAGGAAAGTTTTTTGAAATACCTACCGCCTAAAACACAAATATGGTCTAAAAACATAAGTCTTACACAGGCAACTTTAGACAGCTTTTTCCATAAAGCGATTATTACTTTTGAAGAATTGGAAGATAGCCCACTTAAACACTTGTCACCTCAACGATTGTTTATCAATGGCAACAGCTTCACCAAACAAATCGATCGTTTTCCAGTTATCGAGTTCGGACAAGCGTTTCATTACACTACAGACAGAACCTATGAATTTCGTACTACACCACAACCTACATTTAATAAGCAGTTCGATTTACTAGCAAGCGACCTGCACAAAGGACAAGAGAATGACTACCAAAACATCATACTTTGCGCTAGTAATCAACAAGTGGATCGATTTCAAAAGATTTTTGAAGACATTGAACAAGAAGTTGAGTTCACTCCTTTAGTATTTAGTCTGAACAATGGTTTTGTAGATCATCAGATAAAAATTGCATGTTATACCGATCATCAAATTTTTGAGCGATACCACAAGTTTCGCCTCAAAACAGGATTTGCCAACAAGCAGGCCATTACACTTAAGCAACTAACTAATTTGCAACCTGGCGACTTTGTTACTCATATCGACCATGGAATTGGAAAGTTTGCCGGATTACATAAAATAGATGTCAACGGTAAGAAGCAAGAAGCGATTAAGCTTTTGTATAGAGATAATGACACTCTCTTCATTAGTATTCATTCATTGCATAAAATCGCTAAGTATAGTGGTAAAGATGGTTCTGAACCAAGAACCAACAAACTCGGCTCCGGACAATGGCAAAAAACGAAAGCCAAAACTAAAAGTCGTGTTAAGCAAATTGCTTACGATCTCATTCAGCTGTATGCTAAAAGAAAAACACAAAGGGGTTTTGAATATTCTCCCGATAGTTTTTTACAACATGAGTTAGAAGCATCTTTCATGTATGAGGACACTCCTGACCAATACAAAGCTACACAAGCGGTAAAAAAAGACATGGAAAATAGTATACCAATGGATCGACTAATTTGTGGAGATGTTGGTTTTGGAAAAACGGAAGTTGCCATCCGGGCAGCCTTTAAAGCAGTAGCCGACAACAAACAAGTAGCTGTTTTGGTTCCGACGACTATTTTGGCCATGCAACATGCTAAAAGTTTCCACAAGCGATTAAAGGGGCTGCCTTGTAAGATTGATTATATCAATCGATTCAGAACAGCTAAAGAACAAAGGGAAACCTTGAAAGCAGTAGCCGAAGGAAAAATCAATATACTAATAGGTACACACCGTATAGTCGGTAAAGATGTTGCTTTTAATGACCTTGGATTACTCATCATTGATGAAGAACAAAAGTTTGGTGTAGGGGTTAAAGATAAACTCAAAACCTTTAAAGCGAATGTTGACACCTTAACCCTCACTGCAACTCCTATTCCTAGAACCTTACAGTTTTCGTTGATGGGCGCCCGTGACTTATCCGTTATCAATACGCCACCACCTAACAGACATCCTGTTCAAACAGAAGTATGCACTTTTGATGAAGAACTAATTAGAGATGCTATCACTTATGAAGTTTCTAGAGGTGGGCAAGTTTATTTTGTGCACAATCGTATAGAAAACATACAAGAGGTTGCTGCCTTAGTACAGCGCCTCTGCCCTAACGCTAAAGTAGGAATTGGACATGGGCAAATGGAAGGAAAGAAGCTAGAACAACTCATACTTGAATTCATGGAAGGGGAATTCGATGTGCTTGTTTCCACCACCATTATCGAAAATGGATTAGACATTCCTAATGCAAACACCATCATTATCAACAATGCTAACAATTTTGGGCTTTCTGATCTTCACCAAATGCGAGGGCGTGTAGGACGATCTAATAAAAAAGCATTTTGCTACCTCTTAGCTCCACCCGCTTATTCTTTAACATCTGATGCGCGCAAACGACTCAATGCATTAGAACAATTTTCTGATTTAGGAAGTGGATTCAACATCGCTATGCGCGATTTAGATATACGAGGAGCTGGAAATTTACTCGGTGCTGAGCAAAGTGGTTTTATTGGTGATATAGGTTTCGACATGTATCAAAAAATACTAGACGAAGCCATACAGGAACTCAAGGAAGAAGAATTTAAAGATTTATATCAAAAAGATGAAAATAATGAATTGGTAGCCGACTGTCAATTAGATACCGATTTAGAAATCTTGATTCCAGAAGAATATATCAGTAGTATTTCTGAACGACTTATCCTCTACAAAGAGCTGAATGAATTGAAAACCGAAAACGAGCTAAGCAGTTTTCAAACACAATTAACTGATCGGTTTGGAACACCTCCATCGCAAGTACAAGAACTTGTCCAGTCTTTACGCCTACGTTGGTTAGGGAAACAAATCGGATTTCCTCGAATTGCGCTTAAAAACCACAAACTTACTGGCTACTTCCCTCCACAGGACAGTGACTATTTTCAAACAGAAAGCTTTGGAAAAGCGCTCGAATACTTGAAGCAAAACCATCGCAACTGCGAAATGAAAGAAGTTAAAGGAAAACTAATTTTTCGTATTAACAATATTCACACAGTATACGAAGCCATTCAACAGTGTCAAAAAATATTAGGCGCGTAAGAATCTCTTTTTTCTTAATAAAAAAGTAGCTAATCTTTAATAAATTTGCACTTAATAATTAAAAAAAAATGAAGCAACTGTTAGCAATATTCACTATTTGTATTACCATAGGAGTACAAGCGCAAGAATTACCAAAAGGTCTTGCTCCTAACGAAAGAGACCCTAACTTTCTGCAAAGTATAGGAGTAGTAGGAAACCCTTATCAAAATAAAGAAGTACAAGCCACTATACACACTACGCCACCTAACTTCAGTGTGCGCACCATGGCTGAATGGGAAGAAATAGAAGCTCTTACAATTACTTGGAGCACCAATTACGGAATAACAGAAGAAATCATTCTTACTCAAATTGTAGATTATGCTCTAAATGAATGTGATGTTATTATCATATGCGATAATCAAAACACTGTTGCTGGATATCTTGCAGCGCAAGGAATTAGCAGTCCAAATATCCATTACATAGAAGCTGATTATAATAATATTTGGATGCGTGATTACGGACAAAACACTGTATATAAAAATGATGTAGAAGAGCGCTTATTAGTCGATTGGATTTATAACCGAAACCGACCGTATGACGACCTTATTCCCGAGCACATAGCAACACATTTCAATCTTGATATGTATAACACTACTCAAACTCCTTACGACCTAATGGCTACAGGTGGAAACTTCATGAGTGATGGGATGGGAA
>CAXDKI010000051.1:0-5407 GCA_963990215.1 uncultured Flavobacteriales bacterium
CGATTCCTCTACGTCTCGTGGGCTCGGAGATGTGTATAAGAGACAGTGACACTAATAATCAATTGTTTGGCGAAACAAATTTTGCTCTGAACGAAGTAACTGTCTTGAAAAAAGATACCTCATCCATGATACGCATACATGCATTTTTGGATGATGAATTCCTCAACTCTTACTGGGCTGACGGTTTGATTGTTGCAACACCAACCGGATCGACTGGTTATTCTTTAAGTTGCGGTGGACCGATTGTAGTTCCAGGAACGGAAAACTTTATTATAGCGCCTATTGCTCCGCACAACCTCAATGTTCGTCCTGTCATTGTATCTGAAGACAGGGTCTTAAAACTAAAGGTTGAAGACAGAGATGAGTTAGCGCTTGTTGCTTTAGATTCTCGTTCTAGAGCCATTGACCCTACGCTAGAACTCACCATTCGAAAAGCAGATTTCAAGGTGAACTTAATTAAACTTCACAGTCAATCTTTTATCGCTACAATTCGCGAAAAATTGATGTGGGGTAAGGACAAAAGAAATTAAGTTCGTTCTATCATAAATCCCTATATTTGCTCGTTTAGAGTGAAAAGATTTACACACATGATGAAAAAATGGCTAATAGGATGTTTGCTCATCTGTTTTTCAGCTGCAATACAAGCACAATCCTTTAAACCCTCTACAGAGATAGGGGTGTTTATGGGAACATCCTACTACATTGGTGATTTGAACGAAAACCATTTTGAGTTAGCACAGCCTGCAATTGGACTTATTTACAGAAACAACTTAAACAGAAGGTTTACATTAAAAGCATCTGCATGGACCGGTGAAATACGAGGAAACGATAAAATCAATAATGTTGACACTTCCAAAATAAGAAGAAATCTACATTTTAGGTCTCCAATTATGGAGCTCTCTGGACAAGTAGAGTTTAACTTTTTCGAATATGAAACAGGAAGCAAACGCTATCCATTTTCTCCATTTATTTTTACCGGAATTTCTTTTTACAAACACAATCCACAAGCAAGAAGATGGAATACGGAAAATCCATTTGATAGAGATGGATATGGAAGTAGTAATGAATGGATAGAATTACAACCACTAGGTACAGAGGGGCAAAACTCTGTTCACTACCCAGGAAAAGACCCATATTCATTAACACAAATAGCCATACCTCTAGGAGTAGGTATAAAATGGAGCTTAGGGGAAAAGTTTAGTCTTGTGGCGGAATATGGTATGCGAAAAACATTTACCGACTATTTAGATGATGTGGGAGGAACCTATGCAGATCCACAATACTTAAATGCAGAAGATCAGATAGCTGCACAATTATCACATCAAATATCTTATCAAGGGGTTGAACCACCTATACCTGCGAACGGATCAGCACCATCAAATGCTGATTGGCTTGCTTATTGGCAACAACTTTATCCAAATGGGTACAATGAGACGCAAAGAGCTAATGAAAATAATTGGAATGATTGGTATACGTTTGCTGGTATAACTTTATCATTTAAGATTGTAAAAACACCAAAAGTTTGTCAGTTCTAAAAAACTTGAAAACTTCAATCAATACAGAGAGATTACCTCAACACATTGCCATCATTATGGATGGGAATGGGCGTTGGGCAAAACAGCAATCCAAACTGCGTGTTTTTGGACATCAAGGTGGGGTTAAGGCTGTTCGAGATACTGTTGAAGGAGCTGCAGAAATAGGCGTTAAATACCTTACCCTTTATGCTTTTTCTACTGAAAATTGGAGCCGACCAAAACTTGAAGTAGATGCATTGATGGAGCTACTTGTCAACACCATCAATAAAGAAACAAAAAACTTGATGGATAATGAAATACGATTACAAGCAATCGGCAACATAGAAAGTCTACCTAAAAAGTGCAAAAAAAACCTAGAAGAAGCGATTAACAAAACAGCTAACAACAAAAGAATGACTTTGGTGTTAGCCTTAAGTTATAGCTCTAAGTGGGAAATCATAGAAGCTGTTAAAAAAATTGCCGGAAAAGTAGAGAAGCAAAAATTGGGATTAGAAGACATTAACGAAGAAATGTTTAACTCTTCTTTAAGCACACACAATATTCCTAATCCTGAGTTGTTAATTAGAACTAGCGGAGAACATCGCGTCAGTAATTTTTTGCTTTGGCAAATTGCCTACTCAGAACTTTATTTTACGGATGTTCTATGGCCCGATTTTAGAAGAGAACATCTACAGGAAGCGATAGTAGATTATCAAAACAGAGAGAGAAGGTTTGGAAAAACCAGCGAACAAATTGAAAAGGAAAATGCGTAAAATCTTATTGCTATTTGTATGTGTCTTGGGAGTTTCACTAGTAAGTCAAGCTCAAGCAACTTTAAATACTAGCTTAGAAACCATTTCGTATGCGAACCCAAGACAGTATATTTTAGGGGGTGTTACTATTAGCGGAACAAAATACCTAGACCATAATACACTGATTCAAATTTCTGGATTAAATATTGGTAAAACACTTGTTGTTCCAGGAGATGACATCACACAGGCAGTAGAAAAACTATGGGAGCAAGGCTTGTTTTCTGATGTGCAAATTACAGCCACTAAAATTGAAGGAAACAGTCTTTTTCTAAATTTCTTTTTAGAAGAAAGACCTAGGCTTTCCAAGTTTAAATTCGCAGGTATTAAAAAATCCGACATAGATGCTCTACGTGAAAAAATAAAATTAGTTAGAGGTAAAATCATCACTGAAAGCTTAGTTAGTAACACCAAAAACATTATACGTGATTATTTTGTAGAAAAAGGATTTCTAAATGTAGAAGTCAATATTGAACAAGAAGAAGACCCTCAAAGCAAAAAACATATTTTGCTTGTCATCAATATTCAGAAAGGTGAAAAGGTGAAAATATCCGAAATCACCTTTACAGGAAACACCATTTTCAACGAGAAAAAACTAAAACGATTACTAAAAGAAACAAAAGAAAAAAAGTTTTATCGATTATTCAAAGCTTCTAAATATCTAGAAGAAGCATATAAAACAGATAAAAACAACATCATTGTTAAGTACAATGAAAAGGGGCTTCGTGATGCTAAAATTATTACCGATAGTATTTGGTTAAATGAAGAAGGTCATCTATGCGTTAAAATACACATTAGCGAAGGATCTCCTTACTATTTTGGAAACATCACTTGGGTAGGAAATAGCAAATACTCCAATAACGAATTAGATAACCTTTTAGGAATAGAGAAAGGTGATATATACGACAACACAGTATTACAAACTCGATTATTAGGAAGTCCTGACAGCAGAGATGTTCATTCAAAGTACTTAGATAATGGATATTTATTTTCTCAAGTCAATCCTGTAGAAATAGAAGTGAGAAACGATACTATTGATTTAGAAATTCGAATTTACGAGGGGCAACAAGCACGTATTAACAAGGTAACGGTTATGGGCAACACCAAAACCAATGACCATGTAATTATGCGCGAAATCCGCACAAAACCGGGCGAATTGTTCAACCGCTCTTTAATCATGCGATCGCAAAGAGAATTAGCTACTCTAAATTACTTTGACGCTGAAAAACTAGACATCGATGTAAGTCCTGATCCACAAAACGGAACGGTAGACCTCACCTATGTTGTAGAAGAAAAATCAACAGATCAAATAGAGCTGCAAGGAGGATATGGAGCTGATAGAGTAATTGGAACTTTCCGACTTTCTTTCAATAACTTTTCGGCACGCAAAATGTTTGCTAAAGGAAAGGGAAACTGGACTCCGCTACCTTCTGGAGATGGACAACGCTTAAGCCTTGCTGCCTCTTCCAATGGCTTATACTACCAATCGGCTAACATTTCATTTACGGAGCCTTGGCTGGGAGGTGAAAAACCAAATGCTTTAACCATTGGCTCTTGGCATTCTATTCAACGATCTCCTACGTCTACTAATATGCCGATTGATTCAATGCCGAAAATGAAAATTACGGGGGTTATGTTTGGTTTAGGAAAGAGGCTACAATGGCCTGATGATTTCTTTACACTTCAGCAAAACATTACTTTAAAGAAATATAACCTAGATGAGTGGACTAACTTCAGTTCTTTAGGGTCTGGAACAGCATACAATTACAGTTACAACTTCTCTTTAGGAAGAAACTCTGTAGACCAACCTACTTTCCCGAGAAGAGGTTCTAATATGAAGCTATCTGTACAGCTGACACCTCCATATTCACTATTTGACGGAATAGAGGATTACTCCAATGTCCCAGATATTGAAAAGTTTAAATGGGTAGAGTATCACAAATGGAACATAGGTGCTAATTGGTTCAGTAGTTTAGCCGATAAATTAGTCCTTAAAACAAACTTAGAGTACGGCTTAATTGGAATGTATAATCGAGATATTGGCCTTTCTCCTTTTGAAAGATATTACCTGGGTGGTGATGGTTTAAGTGGTTATGCTTTAGACGATCGAGAAGTCATAGCTCTTAGAGGTTATTCTAACGGATCTTTATCGCCAGATAATGGCGCAACCCTGTATAACAAATACACTATGGAATTACGTTATGCACTTTCTTTAAATCCACAATCTCCTATTTATGCGCTTGCCTTTTTAGAAGCTGGTAATTCTTGGGATGCTTTTAAAGAATTTGACCCGTTTAATGTTAAGCGATCGGCTGGTGTAGGTATTAGAATTACAATTCCAATGATGGGAATGATGGGTGTTGATTGGGGCTACGGATATGACGATATTCCTGGAAGCCCAGATTCAAGCAAAGGGCAATTCCACTTTTCCATCAACCAACAATTTTAACTAACTTCGCGCAAAAGCAGGTAATCATATGAGAAAGTTAATACTGATAGCATGTTTGGGTTTATTTACCTTGACAACTCATGCACAAAAGTTTGCTTATGTCGACTCCGACTACATCTTAGAGAGAGTGCCTGAATATCAATCAGCGCAAGAGCAGCTGGACAAACTGACATTAAGCTGGCAAGAGGACATTGAACAACTTTACCAAGAAATTGATCAGCTCTATAAAAAATACCAAGCCGATCAAATTTTACTAACGCAAGACATGAAGGTAAAGCGAGAAAATGAAATCATCAATAAAGAAAAAGCGGCTAAAGAATTACAAAGAAAAAGATTTGGACCTGAAGGTGACCTTTTTACGAAAAGGCAAGAATTGGTAAAACCAATTCAGGACAAAATTTATAACGCTATACAAGATTTAGCAACTGAAAAAAGATATGGAGTCATTTTTGATAAATCAGGAGATTTAAGCATGCTTTTTGCCGACCCTGATCTAGACAAAAGCGATGACATTCTTCGCATGTTAGGATATAAATAACCAATTTAAATACAATGAAAAAAACATTATTAACCATTTGCCTTGTAGTAGCTGGATTATTTGCAGATTTTATTGGCATCATTTCAGCAATTGCTAT
>CAXDKI010000052.1:0-5351 GCA_963990215.1 uncultured Flavobacteriales bacterium
ATTTAAAGATTGAATGTTTTGATCTTTTTCTGCTATAGAAGCATTTAAATCATTAATAAGAGATTGAGCCCTGTTAATTTGTATATTTAAAGCGTCTGTCACTCCTTGTCCTTCGGATAGTTTATTTTTTACAACTATTAGCTCATCAAGAGAATTGTTATAGTTGTTTTCTAAAGTGCTTTTCTCTTCGGTTAATTTTCTAAGCGACTCTTCAACCTCTAGTAATCGTTGGTTAGTTGTTGTAAACTCCTCAAAAGAAACAGCTTCTCCTTGTTTATATACAAATGCAAAATCAACCCTTGCTTTAGAACTTCCTGACACAATGAATCCCATACCTCCGCTTTGGTAATCTGGAACAGAGTAAGAGGCAACATATACATAGTTTAGGTAAATATCAAAAGAGCCTTGGTGTACAACAACATCCAAGTAGTTGTATTCTTCAATACCTTTTAGGTTTTCTGCTCGTAGCCATCCATCATTACTTCTTGTTCCGCTAATGTATTTTGGTTTTCCATTTTGAATTTGCCTCAGTCGATACTGGTTTTTAGCGTTTATTTCTATAGATACAGTTCCGCTACCATCTAATTGTGTGTTTAAAAGAAGGCCTACATATGCTGTTTTATTGTTGGAAGGGCCTAGCTTTAATGCAGTCTTAACTCTATAGCTATTTAGTGTTAATGGTGCTTTTGCAAATAAGCTGTAATCGCTTGAAGCATTCCTGCTCATGAACAAGTCACCATCATCTAAAATGATGTAATTATCACTAGTTGTGCTTAATGGAAACTGTCCGGAATTAAAGTTGAATGTTTCTTCAAAAACAATTTTGTTAAAGCTTCCAATAGAAAGTGTTTGAGCAAATGATGTTGCGCTAAATAAAGTGCAAATAGTAAGTAATAAAAAAATTCTCATGAGATATTCTTGTTGCTACAAATGTAATAATGATAATTGGAAGCAAAAATACTTAAATTTGCTCGCATGAGGAAAATAGCAATTTTATTTATTACAACCATTTTTTTGTGGTCTTGCGAAACCGAATTTGAAGTAAATGCTCCATGGAAAGATGTTAGCATTGTTTATGGGCTATTAGAGGCAAATAAAGATACACAGTATGTGAAAGTTTACCGAGCTTTTTTAGGTGAGAAAGATGCTTTAATGATGGCAAGTTACCCAGATTCTATTTATTATAACTCTGAAGAAGTAAAGGTGCTTCTAAACGAATATACTCCTTCAGGAAGCCTAAATAACACAATCGTTTTACAAGATACCTTGCTAGGTGATTTTACTGCAATCAATGGAGCTAACCTTATTCCGAACAAAGCATATTATTTTCATGAACCTTTAAATGATGCGTACGACTACGAACTAATAGTTGCTAAAAAAGACACGATTAGAGCATTAACATCTCTTGTTGAGGATGATATTGTAGATAATTCAGACAATGCAATAAACTTCATGAAAATTAATTATAATCCAGATTTTGATTATGACATAGACTCCCTTAGTCCTTATAGAAAATGGACGTCATTAGCCCCGTTGTTTACTTGGAAAGACTTAAATAATGGAGTTGTGTATAGATTAGATGTTAGATTCTATTTTGAGGAGTATGAAAATATTCAAAATGGCAGTTTAATAAAACAAGATTCTATTGAGTGGAGAATATTTGAAGGATTTGAGCAGTATCAATGTGGCTTTGTTGGCGAAACTTTCTTTTCCAATGTGAGCAATCTAATTGAGGCTAACGATTCAATTAAAAGATTGCCAGGTGACTTAAAGATAATATTTACAGTTGGAGGACAAGAGTTGTATGATTACTATGAATATTCTCAACCTTCATTTTCTGTTTTATTAGAAAAGCCCGAATATGAAGGTAATATAGAGAAAGGGTACGGTGTTTTTTCAAGTAGAATTCAGCAAGAAATCACAAGAAATTTACATTTTATTTCTAAGCAAAGGTTAGAGATTGATCCTTACACTGAAGATTTAAACTTCTTTAATTAAACCTGTCAAGATGGCTATATTTTCCTAGGTTGAACTGACAAAAATGTCATATAAAAGGCGTGCTGCTTATAGTGGCACGCCTTTTGCCTTATAATAGAGCAGAAAACAATTTAAACTAAATAAAATGAGTAAAATTATTGGTATTGATTTAGGAACAACCAATTCTTGTGTTTCCGTGATGGAAGGTAACGAGCCCGTGGTAATTCCTAACAGCGAAGGTAAAAGAACTACGCCATCTATTGTAGCTTTTGTAGAAGGAGGAGAGCGTAAAGTAGGAGATCCTGCAAAGCGTCAGGCAATCACTAATCCAGAAAAAACAATTTTCTCTATCAAGCGTTTTATAGGTGAGTCTTTCTCAAATACTAAGAAAGAAACTTCTAGAGTTCCCTATAAGGTGGTGAAAGGAGATAACGATACTCCAAGAGTACAGATTGACGACCGTCAGTATACTCCACAAGAAATTTCCGCAATGACTCTTCAAAAAATGAAGAAAACAGCAGAAGATTACTTAGGACAAGAAGTGAAAGAGGCAGTAATTACTGTTCCAGCTTACTTTAATGATGCACAAAGACAAGCAACTAAAGAGGCGGGTGAAATTGCTGGCTTAAAAGTAAGTCGTATTATCAATGAGCCTACTGCAGCAGCCTTAGCTTACGGTTTAGATAAGGCTGATCAAGACAAAAAGATTGCAGTATTTGATCTTGGGGGAGGTACTTTTGATATTTCTATTTTAGAGTTAGGTGATGGTGTTTTTGAAGTGAAATCTACTAATGGAGATACGCATCTAGGTGGTGATGATTTCGACCAAGTAATTATCGATTGGCTAGCGGAAGAGTTTAAAGCAGATGAGAACATGGACTTGCGAAAAGACCCAATGGCTTTACAGCGTTTGAAGGAGGCTGCAGAAAAAGCAAAAGTGGAGCTTTCCTCATCTACGCAAACAGAAATCAACTTGCCATATGTAACGGCTACTGATTCTGGACCAAAACACTTGGTAAGAACATTGTCAAGAGCACAGTTTGAGAAGTTAGCTGATAAACTTATTCAAGCAACAGTTGTTCCTTGTAAAAATGCATTAAAAGATTCAGGATTTTCAGCTTCTGAAATTGATGAAGTGATTTTAGTAGGAGGGTCTACAAGAATCCCTGCTATTCAAAAGATTGTAAAGGAGTTCTTTGGAAAAGCAGCTTCAAAAGGAGTAAATCCAGATGAGGTTGTTGCTGTTGGAGCAGCTATTCAGGGAGGTGTTTTAACAGGTGATGTGACAGATGTATTACTACTAGATGTAACTCCGCTTTCGTTAGGTATTGAAACAATGGGTTCTGTAATGACTAAATTGATTGAAGCAAACACTACGATTCCTACTAAGAAGTCAGAAGTGTTCTCAACAGCAGCTGATAATCAGCCTGCCGTAGATATTCATGTTTTGCAAGGTGAGCGTCCAATGGCATCAGACAACAAATCTATTGGTCGTTTCCAATTAGCAGATATTCCACCAGCGCCAAGAGGGATTCCTCAAATTGAAGTGACTTTCGATATTGATGCTAATGGTATCTTAAATGTGTCTGCGAAAGACAAAGCAACAGGTAAAGAGCAAAATATTAAGATTGAAGCTTCTTCTGGCCTTTCCGATGATGAAATCGAAAGAATGAAGCAAGAAGCAGAAGCAAATGCAGAAGCGGATAAGCAAGTAAAAGAAGAAGCAGATAAAGTTAATGCAGCCGATCAGATGATTTTCCAAACAGAAAAGCAGCTGAAGGAGTTTGGCGAGAAATTATCAGATGATAAGAAGCAACCAGTTGAAACTGCACTAGAAGAGTTGAAGAAAGCTCACGAAAACAAAGATTTAACAGCTATAGATGTTGCTATGGAAAACATCAACAATGCATGGCAAGCTGCTTCAGAAGAAATGTATAAAGCAACTCAAGAATCACAGGGGACTGAAGGAGATCCTGATACAACTGCAGAAGGAGGCGATGATGTTACTGATGTAGAATTTGAAGAGGTAAAATCGGATAAGTAATGCTGCCTTTGTAATACTTATTAAAAAGCCCTTGCATTTGCAGGGGCTTTTTAATAAATGTCATTAAGCTCTATCTATATCTCTTTGGATATCTTTCTCTTTTAAACTATCGCGTTTATCGTGTAGTTTTTTACCTTTAGCTAGTGCTATTTCTAGTTTTGCCCATCCTTTTTCGGTAATAAAAAGGCGTAAAGGAACAACGGTTAATCCTTGGTCTTTTAGCTTTTTCTGAAGTTTACCTAGCTCTTGTCTGTTTAGAAGAAGTTTGCGCTCTCTTTTAGGTTCGTGATTGGCATAGGTCCCGAATTCGTATTCAGCAATATGCATACCTCTAATCCACAATTCATCTTCTTTAAAAGCACAAAAAGACTCAGTTATTATAGCTTTTCCTAAACGGATAGATTTGATTTCTGTTCCGTTTAATTGAATGCCAGCAATAAATGTATCGAGTATTTGATACTCAAAACGAGCGCGTTTGTTTTTAATATTGATGTCTTTCATGCTTTGGCAAAGCTACACTTTTTAACCAAGTGCAACATCCAAAATCATCATCACGATAAATCCAGCAATGAGTCCCATTGTAGCTAAATCGGTATGTCCACCAGATTGACTTTCAGGGATAACTTCTTCCACAACAATAAAAATCATAGCGCCTGCAGCAAAAGCAAGGGCATAAGGAAGGATAGGAAGTGCATACATAACAGTAGCCGCGCCAATCACCGCAAAAATAGGCTCTACAATTGCAGATAATTGTCCCCATTTCCAGCTTTTCCACTTACTAACTCCTTGTCTTCTTAATGGCATAGCAACAGCAAATCCTTCTGGAAAGTTTTGGATTCCAATACCAATTGCTAATGCGATAGCAGAACCCATGGTAAACACAGAGGCTTCACCTATACCTAGTAATTCAGGAGAAGCTAAAGCTCCAAAAGCAACACCTACCGCCAATCCTTCAGGTATGTTGTGTAATGCAATAGCTAATACTAGTAAAACAGTTTTCCTCCATTTTGTTGGTACTCCTTCAGCCTCTTCTCTTTTAGCAAAAAGATGCAAGTGAGGTATTACTTTGTCCAAACCATAAAGAAATAATGCTCCTAGGAAAAAGCCGATTGCTGGAGGAAACCAATTTGGAAGTGAGGATAGTCCCATTTCATTTTGCATCTCTACATAAGCGATAGCAGGAGAGAGTAGCGACCAAAAACTAGCAGCAATCATAACCCCTCCAGTAAACCCTAAAGAACAATCTAAAAATTTTCTACTTGAATATTTAAAAATAAAAACTAATCCTGCGCCTAAGGCTGTTAGTATCCATGTAAACAAACCCTGTCTC
>CAXDKI010000053.1:0-5259 GCA_963990215.1 uncultured Flavobacteriales bacterium
CAAGGAGTATCGTCGGCAGCGTCAGATGTGTATAAGAGACAGATTTTGTTTTCCTTTATGAGAACAGCTAGGTTTTGTAGTCCAATTTCTGTTTTTTCAATAAAAGCTTGATTCTCGTCTAGTCCTAAGTGTATGATAGGGTTGTCGATATGGGCTAATGTAACACCTGTTTTTTTTAGTTCAATACCAAAGAGAGTGTCTTCATGTCCGTAGCCGTTAATTTTTTCGTTGAAAGTGATTTGCTGAAAAATATTCTTTGGCGCTAAAAGGTTGAAAGCAGTGAAAGATTTATAAGGCGATTGATTACGGAAGCTTGCGTTTTTTTCTTCTCTGTTACGACCATATTTCCACCTTAACTGTTGTGCTTTTTCTGGCTTTTCTTTTTGGTAAGCCACACCTCCACAAACCACATGACCACTATTGAAGTAAGGAGCGTAAGATGCTAAAAAATCAGATTTATTTATGGTAATATCGCAATCCAAAAATAATAGGTTGCTGTATTTTGCTTTTTTTACTAAAAGGTTGCGAATTTTTGTTCTTCCAATGTTTTCGCTTAATTCTAGGTACTGAATATTTGCTTCTGTTTTGAGTATGCTGTTGGTATTTTTGTTAGTAGATGAAGCATCATCAAAACATAATATTTCGAATGGAATATCTAACTTTTTAGCTTGTGCCTTGAGCTCTAATACAACATCCATTACTTTGAAGTTGTATATAGGGATGAGGATGGAAAGCATTAGGCTACGGTCAGTTGATGGTCTATTAGTTTTCCTGCTTGGCACTCGAGTATTCTTGCGGGGAATTGATCAATAAGGTTGTGCTCGTGTGTAGCCATTAGGATAGTAGCTCCGTTTTGACAGATTTTACGCAGTAAATGCATGATACTTTCTGTTGTTTTAGGATCTAGGTTTCCAGTTGGTTCGTCAGCTAAAATAAGTTCAGGCTTGTTAAGCAAAGCTCTAGCAATAGAAACTCTTTGTTGTTCCCCTCCAGATAATTCGTGCGGCATTTTGTGCTCATGGTCAAGCATGCCTACTTTTTGTAACACATTTTGAATGCGGTCATTAATCAGTAGTTTGTCTTTCCATCCTGTTGCTTTTAAAACAAAAGCTAAATTGTTTCGTACATTTCTGTCTGCTAATAATTGAAAGTCTTGAAAAACAATACCGATTTTTCTTCTTAGAAACGGAGTAGTGCTTTTTTTTAGCTTGAAGAGTTGGTAGCCTACAATTTCTCCTTCTCCTTTTTGAAGTGGTAAATCTGCATACAAAGTCTTGAGTAAACTAGATTTTCCACTACCTGTAGCTCCTATCAAATAAGCAAATTCTCCAGCAGCTAGTTTGAAGTTCACATTTTCTAGCACCAAAAATTCTTTTTGGTAAATGTCGGTATGTTGTAAACGAATAATTGACATAAAAGTGTTTTGAACTTTACAAATGTAGCTTTTTTGAGCGTTTTCTCAAGGGGTGTTTATGCACAGCTAGTGTGTTAATAACTTCTAGGTTAGGCTTCTGAGCAAGGAGCTATGTTTGATAAATTAGCACAAACTTGATTCTATGCGCATAATCCAAATTTTTCTTTTTGCTTTTGTTTTAGGTCCGTTAGGAGCTGTGGCACAATCGGCTGATTGGGATAAAGTGCAGGAGATGATGGCTAAAAGAAACTATGCTTTGGCGCAATCGAATTTAAGTGCTTTAGAAGTGGATGATTTAACACCACTTCAGATAGAAGAAAGACAGTTTGGTCTTGCTGTTTGTGCTCTAGAGCTCTTTAATGAGGATGCTGCTTTTCAGCTGGAAAAGTACTTGCATAAATATCCTACAGGTTTGTTTTTTAATGATGTGCAATTCAATTTAGGAAATCTGTTTTTTAGAGATAAAAATTATACAACAGCAATTACTAAATATGCGCAGCTTAATCCTGATTTATTAAAGGATGAAGAGCGTGATATGTTTTATTTTCGACAAGGATACTCTTATTTTACAGAAGAAAATTTTGAAGAGGCAAAATTATCTTTTCAAGAGTTGAAGGGTGTTCAGTTTAAATTCAAGGATTTAACAAAGTACTATGTGGCGCATATTGCTTACTTGGAAGGGAATTACGCAACTGCTCTGAATGGTTTTGAAACATTGAAGGAGGTTCCAGGTATTGGTTCAATAGTTGGCTATTATATTGCTCAAATTTATTATTTACAAGGAAGAAATCAGGAGCTATTGGCTTTTGCTTTACCGCTTTTAGATAGTGCTAATACCAAAAGATCTCCGGAGATTGCGCGTTTAATAGGTGATGCTTATTATCGAACCAATCAGTTTGGGAAATCAATCCCTTATCTAGAGCGTTTTCGAAATCAAACAACAAAAAAGATAGGAAGGATAGATAGATATCAACTTGGTTTTGCATATTATCAGGAGCAAAATATAGAACAGGCTTCAGTCCTTTTTCAGGAGGTTTTGCAAGAGGAGGATAGCCTGGCTCAGTATGCGGCTTATCATTTAGCGGATTGCTATATGCAGAATAATCAGAAAGGATATGCTTTGAATGCTTACAAGTATGCAGCTTCTTTTGATTTTGATATAAACCTACAAGAAGATGCTGCTTTTAATCATGCGAAATTGGTGTATGAGCAAGAGGTAACATATGCTGATGCAGTTGGTGTTTTTCAAAGTTATATCACACAATTTCCAAAATCGGAATATTTATCATTAGTACAAGATTATTTAGTGAAGTCCTACTCTTCATCAAGTAATTATAAAGAGGCGTTAGTAGCTTTAGAGCATTTAGGTCAGTTGACTTTTGAGCAAAAGCAAGTGTATCAACGTATGGCGTTTTTTAGAGGGATAGAGTTGTTTAATCAAGATGACAAAAAGAGGGCGATTCAACTTTTTGATCAATCGTTAACATACACTTATTTGCCAGAATATAAAGCTTTGTGTTACTATTGGAAAGGAGAAGCGTATCATGCTATAGGCGAGTTTTCACAAGCTGTTAAGCAATTTGAGAAATTTCTATACGCTTCTGGATCTTTTAGATTAGCAGAATATGCTAATGTGTATTATGCCTTGGGTTATGCTCAGTATCAACAGCAAAACTATACTTCGGCCATTAAGTGGTTTCGAAAGTACATCAAAAATGCTGCAGAAGAGCAAAAGTTGAATGATGCTTGTTTGAGGGTAGGAGATTCTTACTTCATGAAAAAGCAATACATGCGTGCCGTTGATTTTTACGCACAAGCAGAAAACACAGCTATCTTCGATATAGATTACGCTATTTATCAGCAAGCATTATGTTATGGTTTGTTTAGTGAGAAAGCTAAGAAAAAAGCAGCTTTGTTACAATTGATTTCCGAACATACTTCTTCTCCTTATATTGATGATGCGAAATATGCTCTGGCAGATATTCATCTCTCTAATGGCTTACGAGAAGAGGGTTTATTGCTGATGCAAGATGTAGTAGATAATCATCCATTTAGCCCTTTGGTGAAAACAGCATTGTTAAAATTAGGATTATATCACTATAACTTAGACAATGTATCGCAAGCTGCAGCTAAATTTAAACGAGTTATTGAAGATTATCCTGCTACTTCAGAATCAGCAGAGGCTTTGGTGGGCTTGAAAAATGTATATGTAGAAGCAGGAGATGTAAAGTCGTATTTCGATTATGTAGAAGGATTGTCTAATGTAAGTGTTAGTGCGTCAGCGCAAGATTCTATTACTTATGAGGCTGCAGAAATGTTGTATGCCAAAGGTGAGCATGAAAGAGCTATTTCTGCTTTTGGAGAGTATTTGCAGAATTTCCCACAAGCGGTATTTAAGTTGTCAGCGCATTTCTATAAGGCAGAAGCATTGTTTGCGCTAGTAAAGAATGAAGGTTTGACTGACTACCTAGCTGTTTTGGAATTCAAACAAAATCAGTTTACGGAAAGAGCATTGAGTCAAGCTGCAAGAATAGAGGTAGAGCAACACGATTTCGGAGTTGCTGCTTTGCATTACACACAGTTGTTAAAGCAAGCACAGGACAAAGAACTGCAAAGAGAAGCTACTATTGCATTACTTAATTGTTATGTGGAGCTGCAAAATACTGATCAAATGTTAGCTGCAGCTCAAGCAGTAATGGCGTTAGATAAATTAGATAATGATTTACAAGTGAAAGCGCGTGTCATTATCGCTAATCATGCCTTTGAAAAATCAGAATTTCACTTAGCCAAAAAGCATTATCAGTGGATTGTATCGGCAACCAATTCGGAGGTAGGAGCAAAGGCGCAATACCAGTTAGCTTACATACTCTTTTTGCAAGATGATTTCACCGCAACGGAAGAGCAAATATTCCAATTGGCAGAAAACTTTACAGACGATTATAATATTGCAAAGGGTTTTATTTTGTTGGGAGATGTGTATTTGGAACAGGGTAACTTGTTTCAAGCAAAAGCTACTTTAGAAAGTGTGATAGAAAATCATGATGGAGAAGAGTTGAAACAATTGGCAATTGATAAAAAAGAAGCGATAGAAGCATTGGAGGCGCAGCAAAACCAAGTGCAAGAAGATTCTGAAATAATCATTGACTTGCTGAAGGATATGCAGATAGAATTTGATGATTTGATGGAGGAAGAAGGATATGATCCATTCCCTAAAATCAGTGATTGGGATGGATATTAAATTAAAAACTATATGAAAAAAGGTATTATCATATTATTCATATTTTGTTCTGTAGCAATATATGCTCAAGAACAAGGTTTGGATGTGCAAGAGGTGGATGTGGTGGAGCAATTTGTTCCTACTATTCCTCCAGCGCGAAAAATAGTAGATATCCCTAAAATTGCCGATACCGTAAAAGTTCAGAAGAAACCCCATTACAGCACCCTGTCTAGGCAATATCAAACATCTTATCAGATTGATACGATAAGAGCTGCAAAAATTAAAGGAGAGCCTATTACTCGTTTGTATCAGACCTATTTGAAGTTAGGGTTAGGTAATACGGCACTACCATCTTTCGAAAGTTACTACAACTCACTACGTAATAAGCAATGGAGTTATGGAGTCGAGGCTGCTTATCACAACTCCCCTGCTAAAGCAGAAGGTTATGATGCGGCTTTTCAACAAACCAAGATTGCGGCTTACGGAAAAGGGGTTTTTGATTTCGGGATTTTGAACACCAATATTTCTAGAAAAGCAAATGTTTTTTCAGCACATGGAATGCAAGATGATTTGTCAGAACAGTACATGCATCAGTATTGGGGTTATTCTCAATTCATTGTGTCTTTTG
>CAXDKI010000054.1:0-5229 GCA_963990215.1 uncultured Flavobacteriales bacterium
ACACAAGGAGTATCGTCGGCAGCGTCAGATGTGTATAAGAGACAGGCTTCATGCGTAGTAATATCTTCTTGTTCGGCTTTCACCAAAATCTCTAAAGTAGTATCGTAAATCTTACAAGTTCTCTCAAGGGCTTTCTCTCTATTATACCCATACAACTCAGAATAAACATTTATTAAACCACCTGCATTGATTAAAAAGTCTGGAGCATAAACTATACCTCTAGACTTTAGGGCCTCTCCATGTACTTTTTCGTCTTCTAACTGATTGTTAGCAGCGCCTGCAATAATGCTACACTTCAAACGACTTAAGGTATCATCATTCACTGTAGCACCCAAAGCACAAGGAGCATAAATATCCATTTCAACATCATAAATAGCATCTCCCATCATAATTTTTGCATCGTACATTTCAGACACTTCTTGCAAACGGTCTTCATTGATATCATTGATGATAACCGTTGCTCCTTCCTCTGTCAAGTGCTTGACTAGGTTTTCACCAACATGACCAATTCCTTGCACAACAACACGCTTACCATTCAAATCATCAGAGCTCCACTTAAATTTTGCTGAAGCTTTCATCCCCATATAAACACCATAAGCAGTAACTGGAGAAGGATCTCCACTACCACCCATTTCAACAGGAATTCCTGTAACATATTCTGTTTCCATCTTCACATACTCCATATCTTTTGTGCTCATACCCACATCCTCTGCAGTGATATATGTGCCGCCTAAAGAATCTACATACTCACCAAACTTACGCATCAAAGCTTCTGTTTTTTGAGTAGAAGCATCTCCAACAATTACTGCTTTACCTCCGCCAAGAGCTAAGCCAGTTACCGCTGCTTTATAAGTCATTCCTCTAGACAAACGTAAAACATCCTTCAATGCATCCAATTCATTATCATATTGCCACATTCTAGTACCGCCTAAAGCTGGGCCTAACACCGTGTTATGAATTGCTATGATTGCTTTCAAGCCTGTTTCGTTATCATGACAAAAAACTACTTGCTCGTGCCCCATTTCTGACATCTTTCGTAGAACAGGATTTGTCTCAGCTGCTTGTTGAAGGTTTTTTAGTTCTATCATCTTTTAAAAGAATTTAGTTACTCTAGAGGAAAGTTTATTTAACTTTGACCTCTTGAAACCCTACCTAAGGGGCTTCATTTTCGGAGTGCAAAAGTATTCTAAAAATTTGGGATACCCAAATGATTTGAAGATTTGAAAAATGAGGGAATTATCCTTTCTGAATAAGTACTTTTTAAAATACCGTTGGCGATTATTGCTCGGTGTTTTTTTTGTGGTTGCCTCCAATATATTCGCATTATACCCAGCGCAATATGTTCGAAAAGCTTTTGATACTGCTAAAGAGTTAATCGAAGCTAACAAAAACAATGTTCAAAACATCAACGAATTAACGGAACCACTCCTATATTTTGGATTACTCATTGTCGCTTTCGCTTTACTAAAAGGAATATTTATGTTTTTCATGAGACAAACCATTATCGTTATGTCTCGATTGATAGAATATGATTTGAAAAATGAAATCTACCTACAATACCAGCGACTAGACACTGCATTTTACAAACGAAACAACACAGGAGACTTAATGGCTCGCATCAGCGAAGATGTAAGTAGAGTGCGCATGTTTTTAGGACCAGCTACCATGTATCCTATCAATATGATTTCTCTTTTTAGCTTGGTTGTTTACACCATGTTTAGCATCAATATAAAACTGACATTATTCGTCCTCATTCCTTTACCAATTATGTCTATCACCATCTTTTACATCAGTAAAGTGATTCATCAAAAAAGCCAAGGTGTACAAAAACAATTATCAAAACTTTCCACCCTATCGCAAGAAGCGTTTTCAGGAATTAGAGTCATCAAATCTTTTGTAAATGAGAAAAGCAACAGCAAAAGATTTGAAAAAGAAACCAATGAATATTTAAATCGTAATGTTTCCTTGGCTAAAACTAATGCACTTTTCTTTCCTTTTATGTTATTGTTGATAGGCCTCAGCACCTTGCTGACTATTTACTTTGGCGGACAAGAGGCTGCTGCTGGAAACATCACTACAGGAAATATAGCGGAGTTTATTATTTATGTAAACATGCTTACCTGGCCAATGGCTTCTATAGGATGGGTAACTTCCATTATTCAAAGAGCAGCCGCATCGCAAAAACGCATCAATGAGTTCTTAAATACAAAGCCAGAAATCCAAAATCATCAGCACGAAACAAGTGAAATCGAAGGTGCTATTCGTTTTGAAAATATTTCTTTCACCTATGCTGATACAGGTATTAAAGCCCTTAATAATGTTTCCTTTGAAATTCCAAAAGGAGATTCATTTGCTATTGTTGGTAAAACAGGGTCTGGAAAATCAACTATAGCGCAATTGATTAGCAGGATATATGATGCCGATAGTGGAAAAGTATTGATTGACGATCAAAACATCACTCAACTAAATCTCTTCGATTTACGAAACAGCATGGGATATGTACCTCAAGAGGCTTTGCTCTTTTCCGACAGTATAGCAAACAATATTGCCTTTGGATCTCAACAGAAACCAGAGCAAAACAAAATAGAGAACGCAGCAAGAATGGCGGCTATTCACGAAAACATCATTAGCTTTAAGGAAGATTATGAAACTCAAGTTGGAGAACGAGGTGTTACACTTTCGGGCGGACAAAAACAACGAATCTCTATCGCAAGAGCATTCATTAGAAATCCGCAAATCCTCATCTTCGACGATTGCCTTTCTGCTGTTGACACAGAAACAGAAGACCACATATTAAAACATCTTAAAGAAATGATGCAATCGTGCACAAAAATCATCATTAGTCACCGAATTTCCTCTATTAAACATGCGGAGCAAATAATAGTGTTGGATGAAGGGAGTATTATAGAAGCAGGTACGCATCAGCAATTGCTTCAAAAACAAGGGGTTTATTTTGAAATGTACGAGCAACAACTAGGAGCAGAAGATTCCCTTGCTTAATTAGAATAATTTTATAGATTTGGGGGTAACAAAAAAAAATCTATAACAATGGATGAGAATAAAGCACAAGAGGAAATCTACTCGCAAGTAGTCAGAGCCGGAAAAAGAACATACTTCTTTGATGTGCGTGCTACCCGTGCAGATGATTATTATCTAACAATTACTGAGAGTAAAAAATTCTTTAATGAAGATGGAAGCTCTCATTACAAAAAGCATAAAATTTTTTTATATAAAGAGGATTTTGCGAAATTCAAAGATGCTTTCGCAGAAGCTATCGGATTTATTGAAGATAAAAAAGGTGCCTATGTTCCTGAAGAACGAACAGAAGAGGCTGCTGTTTCTGCAAAAGAAAACAGAAACACTAATGAGTTTACAGATGTTAACTTTGATGATATTTAATAGGCTAATCCAAAAAAATCAAGCTCGCTTCTAACGGGCTTTTTTATAGGACTTGTAGAAGTTCTTGGGTACGGATGCAAATAAGAATTAAACCAATACTACAAAAAAGCCCACCAATTTTGGTGGGCTTTTCTTTTATCTACATCTTTAAAAAACCAGTATATACAATGTGGCAAGCGTTAAAATGAAATAAGGAACCAATCCTCCTGCTCCTGCATAATCTTTGGCTATTCGTTGCCCAAAAAAAAGCATGAGTAAAGCTATAGCAGAAAGCATAGCTCCAATAAACGCCATAAAATCACTGTTTCCAATAAGTATATTCACTGCTCCAATAGCAGAAAAAACACCTGCTGCTACTTCTACCAAAGTAATAACACCTAATAAAATCGGAATCATTCCTACTAATATTGACTTTGCAAAATGACCTTTCAACCACTCTAGGTTACCTTTCCAATCAAATACTTTATCTAAGCCCGATTGTAAAAACAAAATCGCTAAAAAAGACACCGCAAAAACCTGTATCAAGAAGAGCGAATCTATGTTAGGCATTCTAATTATCCAACTCGCTTCTGCAACATCTAATAAAACCATATTTTCTTTCAATTTTAGTAATTAACAATTTCAAAAATCTGTTGATAAAAACCAAAGATTTTCCTCTTTAAAAGTAAGTGAAATGACCTACTTTTAGTCAGCTAAAATAAGGATAATAATAGGAATTGAAAGATTGTGTTTATTCATTGTAAAATCTTTGAAACAAAGTAAAAATGGCAAAAATTATTTGTGTAGCTAACCAAAAAGGAGGCGTAGGGAAAACCACAACAGCTATAAACTTAGCAGCTTGCTTAGGTGTGCTGGAAAAGAAAGTCTTATTGGTAGATGCCGACCCACAAGCGAATGCTACTTCAGGTGTTGGCTTCGATCCTAGAAACATCAAAACAGGATTATACGAATGCTTAATTAATGAAATCAATCCAAGTGATGTACTTTTAAATACTGAAAGTCCAAATTTGGATTTACTTCCTGCGCATATCGATTTAGTGGGTGCAGAATTAGAGCTGATTAGCCAGCCCAACAGAGAGTTCATGATGAAAACTGTCTTGGACAAAATCAGCAACAGTTACGATTTCATTATTGTAGATTGTGCTCCTTCTTTAGGAATAGTTACTACTAATGCGCTTACTGCAGCACATTCCATCATAATACCTATTCAATGCGAGTATTTTGCTTTAGAAGGATTGGGAAAACTCCTAAACACAATCAAAATTGTACAAAATCGTCTTAACAAAAAACTGGATATTGAAGGCCTACTCCTAACTATGTATGACACGCGTTTACGCTTATCTAACCAAGTAGTAGAAGAGGTTAAAACACATTTTCAGGAAATGGTGTTCGACACCATTATTCAGCGAAATGTAAGATTGGGAGAAGCGCCTAGCTTTGGCGAAACAATCATCATGCATGATGCTAACAGTAAAGGAGCTATCAACTACCTCAACTTAGCAAGAGAAATTTTACAGAAAAACGAAATGACCGAGTTTACTCAAAAAGAAAAAATGATTTCATAATGGCCGATAAAAAGAGAGTACTAGGAAGAGGACTGTCAGCCCTACTGAAAAATCCAGAAACTGATATTACTTCGAACGAACCCATTAGCGAAAGCAAAGTAGCTGGTTCTGTGAATGAGATAGCAATTGCACAAATTGAGGTAAATCCATTTCAGCCAAGAACAGAATTTGATCAAGAAGCCTTACAAGAACTTGCCGCTTCTATTCAACAGTTAGGCATCTGTCTCTTATACACATCTCCGAGCCCACGAGACGTAGAGGAATC
>CAXDKI010000055.1:0-5224 GCA_963990215.1 uncultured Flavobacteriales bacterium
ATGACGCGAAAAACAGATTATTTCAGGCGGAAGCCGACTTGTTGCAAGCTAAGTATGACTATATATTCAAGACCAAAATATTGGATTTCTATACAGGTAATAAATTAACATTTTAAGAGATGGCAGTTTTCATCATACTAACAATAATTGCTGCGGCCTTTTTTTATTTCGGCCGTAAAAACAATAACAACTTGCAGAAGTACTTTGGGATTGGACTATTTACTCTGTCTCTCATTTTGTTTATTGGTAAACAGACAGGACTTATTAAAGATGATGAAGGAACTGTTGTAACCACAGATTTTGCAAGCCGCGTTGATATTGTAGAGACGGTAGCTGCTAGTGGAAAAATTCAACCCGAAGTGGAAGTGAAAATTTCTCCGGATGTCTCAGGTGAAATAGTTGAACTTCCAATTAAAGAGGGGGATCAAGTTTTTAAAGGTGATTTATTAGTAAGAATCAAGCCAGACACCTATTTGTCTATGAAGCAAAGGAGCGAAGCTGCATTGAATAGCGCGAAGGCTAGTTTGTCTATGTCTAAGGCTCGTTTAGTAGAAAGCGAAGCGAATTACAATAGAAACAAAATTTTGTTTGAAAAAAGTGCGATTTCAGCTTCTGAATTTGAACAAATAGAATCTTCCTACGAAGTAGCGAAACTCAATGTGGAAAGTTCGGATTACTCTGTGAGTTCTGCACAGGCTTCCTTAGAAGAGTCACAGGAAAATCTAGACAAAACAAGTATTTACGCCCCGTTTGATGGAACAATATCTCGCCTAAATGTAGAGCTTGGGGAGCGTGTGGTAGGAACCATGCAAATGGCAGGGACGGAGATTTTGCGATTGGCTAATTTAGATAAAATGGAAGTGGCTGTTGAGGTAAATGAAAATGATATTATCCGTGTAAATTTAGGAGATACTAGCATCATTGAAGTAGATGCTTTTTTAGGAAAAGATTTCAAAGGAGTAGTTAGTGAAATAGCTAACTCGGCAGATGTGATGGGTACAAGTGCTGATCAAGTCACAAACTTTGAAGTGAAGATTCGTGTTTTGGATAAATCAGGTTTTAGGCCTGGTATGACTGCTACTGTAGAAATTCAAACAAGTGATGAAAGGCGGGTCTTGTCAGTTCCAATTCAAGCAGTAACTACAAGAAAAGACACTGCTGATGAGCAAGAAAAAATAGAATGCGTTTTTGTATACGAAAACGCGAAAGCTGTTTTGAAACAAGTAGAAACAGGTATTCAAGATGATAAAAACATTCACATCACTTCTGGTTTAACAGATAGCGCTCGTGTGATTTCTGGTCCTTATTCAGCAGTTTCAAAAATACTGAAGGATGGCATGAGTGTGTATGAAGAGGTTAACCTTAATGGTAAAAGAGGATTTAGCGTAAGTACAAACTAATGGCCTTAATTTTATGTATAGAAACAGCTACTAGAAGTTGTTCGGTGGCATTGGCAAGGGATGGAAATTTACTGCACTTCAAAGAAGAAATTAGTGAGAAATACTCTCATTCGGAACAATTAACATCCTTTGTAGAATCTCTTTTAAAGGAACGAGTTATAGCATTTTCTGATCTAGATGCTATTGCAGTCAGTAAGGGTCCTGGATCTTATACAGGATTACGAATTGGTGTTTCTACAGCCAAAGGATTGTGTTATGCTTTAGAGAAGCCATTAATTGGTATTTCTACTTTAGAAGCTATGGCAAGCGGTATGGAAAAACAATACCCTAACAAGGTGTATTGTCCTATGATTGATGCTAGAAGAATGGAGGTGTATACGGCCTTTTTTCAAGCAGAAAAACAATTAACAGATATAGAGGCACATATTGTAGAAACAGATTCTTTTTCGAAAATTTTAGCGGAAGATGAAGTGTTGTTTTTTGGTGATGGAGCGGATAAATGCCAAGGTCTTATTACAAATACAAACGCTACTTTTATTACTGATGTTTATCCTTCCGCTAAGGATATGGTAGCCGTAGCAGAAAAAGCATTTGTACAACAGCAATTTGAAAATGTAGCTTATTTTGAACCTTATTACTTAAAGCATTTTGTAGCAGGGGTGAAGAAGTAATGATTACTTACTCGCTTTTTTCATGGCTTTTTCTAGTTCTTTCGCTTTTTGGCTTCCAAACAAAACTTTTCTTTCGTTTTTCAAGACTAATTGCAGTCCTTCTTCCCCACTTACATTGTAGGCCTTTCCTTCAAAACCAAAGCGAATACCCCATCCACCAAATTCTTTAAGGGGAGAGTATTTTCTTGCTTTAAAAGATTCAATATCTACATAAGGAATGGTGCGTTCTTTCAGGTGAATAGGAAAGAATTGGTAGTGCAAGCCCTCTTCACTAACACGTGTTTTTAATCGAATGCTGTAAAACAATAGAGGAAGCCCAACACCAATTAAAACAGTAAACCAAATAAGACCATCGTCACTTATAGGTTTGTCGCCAATAGGATTTCCCATGATGATTTGCTCGTAAATTCCATATAAAGAAAATGCAGGAAAAAAGATGATGATGGCCCAAAGCCATTTTTGTCTGAAATATTGGGTTTCGTTAAATTGTGTCATACTATTAAACTTAATGCTTCATCTATTTCGGTTGTAGGAATTTGGCAGGATTTATTGATACAAACATAAATACTTGTTCTACCTGCTTTCAATTTGTTTTTTAGTAAAGATAATGTGCTTTCTGTATTGCTTCCAATCAATAATTTATTGGGTTGGTAAGTTTGGTTGAGCACTAACGCTTTTTGCTGAGCTTTTTCTCCAACTATAGCAATTTCATAAAATGGAACAACCTGATTTAAGTATAAGTTTGCCCAATTAGAATATCCAGAGCCATAGGTTGGAATCATTTTTTTTACATTATTAAGCATAATGTGAGCTTGATTTATATACTCATTGTTATCTAGAAAGTGTCCTAGTAAGAATAGATTGTTGGCCATTTCTGAGCATGAAGCAGGAATAACATTGTCATTAATCTCCATTTTTCGAGCTACCAAAGGATTGTCTAAATCAGAGGTAAAAAATAGCATCCCACTGTTTTCATCTTTAAAGTGCTTTATGGAATAGTCGGATAGTTTTTTTGCAATCGTGAGCCAATCCTCATTAAAAGTCGCCTCATATAGTCTAATAAATGCACTGACACAAAAAGCATAATCTTCTAAGTATCCATTGATGGTGCTTGTTTCATTTTTGAAGGAGTGCCATAAAGAACCATCTTTTTTTAGCTGCTTTTTACTTAAAAAATCAGCATTTTTTAGAGCTCTTTCTAAATAATCCATATTACCAAAAGCCATATATGCATCAATGTATGCTTTACACATTAATGCATTCCAAGAAGTAAGCGATTTATCATCCAATCCTGGTCTAGTTCGTTTCTCTCTTTCTGTTAATAGTATATTTTTCCAAGATTTAACTTTCTCCTTTAAGGTGGTTAAGTCAATTTGATGGTTTTGAGCAAAATCTATATCACTATGTTCTTTCAGTAGAATATAGTTTTCATGTTCCCAAAGCCCTTTTTTATTGATATTGTAATATTTGGAGAATAAATCATATTCATTACCTAAAATAAATTTCAATTCTTCTTTGTTCCAGATATAAAATTTTCCTTCTTCTCGTTCGCTGTCAGCATCTAAAGCAGAGTAAAAAGCTCCATTTTCATGGCTGAGTTCTCTTTGTACAAATGCAATAGTCTCTTCTACCACTTCTTTATATAAAGGTTTTTGGTAAGCAGTGTATGCTTCACTATACAAGCTAATTAATTGAGCATTGTCATATAACATCTTCTCAAAGTGAGGTACTTTCCAAATTTTATCCACTGAATAACGAGCAAAACCACCACCTATTTGATCATAAATTCCACCAAAAGCCATCTTGTCTAAAGTTAGTTTTACATACTCTTTAATAGTGTTGTGATTCTTTAACTGTGCATAGCGCATCAAGAATAGGTAGTTGTTTGGTAACGGAAATTTAGGAGCTCTGTCAGGACCTCCGTTAATACTATCAAATTGTTGTTTCCAGTTAACTACTGTTTGATCTAAATCAGACCAAGAGAAATCAGGAGCTTCATTATTGAAAACAACAAGTTCTGATTGCTGAATTCCTTGTGTTACTTTTTCAGCATATTCAATAACTGTTTCCGGATTGTTACTGTAAAAATCATTTACCTGTTTTATTTGATCTAGCCATTGTTCTTTTGGGAAATAGGTTCCTCCCCAAATAGGTTTTCCATTAGGTAAAGCAATACAGTTCAACGGCCAGCCCCCTCTTTTTGTCATTAAATCTACGGCATTCATGTATATCATGTCGATATCAGGACGTTCTTCTCTATCCACTTTGATGTTGATGAAGTGGTCGTTCATGTACTGCGCTGCTTCTTTATCTTCAAAAGTTTCATATTCCATAACATGACACCAATGACAAGCAGAATAGCCAATGCTTATCAGAATTAACTTGCCTTCTTGTTCTGCTTTTGTAAGTGTTTTTTTATTCCAAGGATGCCAGTTTACAGGATTGTGTGCGTGTTGTAACAAGTAAGAGCTGGACTGATGGATAAGTAAATTAGTATGTTTTTTATTTGACATTATCAGGCACGCATGTTTGCTACATACATTAGAGAAGGTTATTGAGAAATATTGATGTTAGACGAGATAATTGTATTGCCGTAAAAGTATAATAATCAATTTGTTTTTACAAAGAACACTTTGTTAGAGTCCTTTATTGCCCAAAGGGTTATTGTGTTTTTGCGTAATTGGCAAGGAAATGAGGGATAGTTTCAATTCCTTTGAGATAATTGAATATTCCGTAATGTTCATTCGGAGAGTGAATTGCATCAGAATCTAAACCGAATCCCATTAAAATGGACTTAACGCCTAATTCAGCCTCAAATAAAGCAACAATAGGAATGCTTCCTCCGCTTCTAACAGGTACAGGTTTTTTACCATAAGTGATTTCCATTGCTTTGCTTGCTGCTTGGTAGGCTGATATATCGGTTGGAGACACATACGGTTCTCCACCATGATGAGGAATTACTTTTACTTTTACAGATTTTGGGGCAATGCTTTCAAAGAATCTAGTGAATTTATTTGTGATTTCCTCATCTGATTGGTTAGGAACTAGACGCATTGAAATCTTAGCAAAAGCTTTAGAGGGAATGACTGTTTTAGCACCCTCTCCTGTATATCCCTGTCTCTTATACACATCTGACGCTGCCGACGATACTCC
>CAXDKI010000056.1:0-5223 GCA_963990215.1 uncultured Flavobacteriales bacterium
CGTGGGCTCGGAGATGTGTATAAGAGACAGATATAGAACCATAACAACTATGTTCAAAAGAGTTTACTTATTGTTTTTTTCTTTAGTGTTTAGCGCTGCAGCATTTGCACAGTCGGGAACCCTCAAAGGAAAAATTACGGACAAAAATACCGGAGAGACATTGCCGTTCGTGAATGTTGTCGTTGAGCGAAACGGATCTCAAAACGGTGGAACAGCAACAGATTTTGATGGAGAGTATACCGTTAAGCCACTTGATCCAGGAACATATACCATCAAAGCGTCTTACATTGGTTATACTCCTGTAGAAATCACAGGCGTGATTGTTTCCTCTAACAAAATCACATTCCAAGATATCAAAATGAGTGAAGGTATCGATATTGGTGAGGTTGAGGTTATCAGCTTCAAGAAACCATTGTTAGACCAAGACAATTTGGGTGGTAAAACTGTAACATCAGAAGAAATTAAGGAAATGCCTACTCGTTCTGTATCATCTGTTGCAGCAACTACAGCGGGAGTATATAAGCAAGATGAAAATAGTTCTGTAAATGTTCGTGGTTCTCGATCTGATGCAACCGATTATTATGTTGATGGAATGAAAGTTCGAGGTGGCTTAGGCGTTCCTCAAGGGGGGATTGAGCAAATCACCGTAATTACTGGCGGTGTTCCTGCTCAGTATGGAGATGCTACTGGAGGTATTATTAGTGTAACTACAAAAGGTCCTTCGCAGAATTTTTTCGGAGGAGTAGAGTATGTTACTTCTCAAATCTTTGATAAGTACGATTATAACCTAATTGGTTTGTCTTTTTCAGGCCCTATCTATAAAAAAATTGAAGATGATGGCTCTAAGGGCCGTTCTATTTTAGGTTACTTCATTGCAGCGGAAGCTAGAGATATAGGAGACGCTGATCCTTCAGCTATTGGTATGTGGAAACTTAAAGATGGCATGAAGCAATGGTTGAAAGAAAATCCTTTTAGATTGGCAACAATTTCTGAATCAGGTACTTTAGGACTTTTAAATAATACAGATTTTTTAAGAAATCCATTAGATGAAAATGGAATACCAACTGATAATAGCGATTTTGAGTGGATTCCAAATAAAATTAACAACGGAAATAAAGGGTTTAATGTTTCTGGTAAATTAGACTTTAAACCAACAATGAATCTAAACTTAACCTTTGGAGGTTCTTACAGTCATAGTTCTGACGATTACTATATTTTGGATTACTCTTTGATGAGTTGGGATCATATGCCAAAGTATGAAACTACCAATTGGCGTGTATTTGGTCGTTTAACTCAAAAGTTTGGTGCCCAGGAAAGTGAAGATGAAGAATCAGCATCAACAATTAAGAATGCATATTACACGATTCAAGCAGACTACTCAAAAATTAATGCTGAATATAATCCGATTGATGATGGAGCCAGCTTATTCCGTTTAGGATATGTAGGTAAGTTTGAAACTTTCAAAGATAGATTCTATATAGATTCTTTGGTTAACGGAGATCCACAGCAAGCTATTGCAACTCAGGTAGCATTCTATGATACATTGTTTACTTTCCAGCAAAATGGTGGATCAGATGATCTAGCTGATTACACAGATTCTTATTTCGAGCTTTATGAAGAAAATATAGGTTCAATTCGAAATCAATTCCAGCTCCAAGGTTTAGGATTAATGAATGGAAGTTCACCTGCAAGCATCTATTCCTTATGGTCAAACATTGGTGCCCAATCAGGATTTACTTCCAAATCAGAGGCTACTCAGTTAGGTGTAAAAATGCATGCTGCTGCGGATATAGGTGATCATGAAATTTCTTTCGGATTTGAATACGAACAAAGAAAAGATAGTTATTGGGGTATGTCCGGGTCTGGTTCTTGGTCATTAATGAGAAGTATTGCAAATAAACATATTACTGAATTAGATTCTGTACCGGTATATAAATACATTGATGCGGTTACAGGAGAGTATCATGAATCGACTCTTGATCCATGGAGTATAGGCGGAAATTATACTTTTCAAGACACTATTTTTTATAATAGACTTTTTGTTGGTGAAGAGTATGGTCATTTTGGTCAAGCGGTTCGAGACGCATTAACATCTGCGGGCTATGAAAATGTAGGTTCTACAGATTGGATAGATATAGATAATTACGATCCTGAAATATTCTCAGTAGATATGTTTAGTGCTGATGAGTTACTAAGTGAAGGGAATTCTTATGTGACTTATTATGGATATGATGCAAGAGGAAATCGAATCAATTCAGAAATTTCATTGAAGGACTTTTTCACTAATCAGTCTACAACAGCATTCGGAGAATACTACGATCGCTTAATACCTTCTTTTCAGCCAACATATGTAGCAGGGTTTATACAGGATAAATTTGCTTTTGATGATTTAATCTTTAATGTAGGTCTTCGTGTAGATAGATATGATGCAAATCAGCAGGTTTTGAAAGATCCATATCTGTTGCATGATGCATTTACAGTAGAAGAAGCTGGTGATTTCAGCCACCCTGCATCTATGGGTGATGATTATGTGGTTTATGTAGATGATTTTACTAACCCATCTAAAGTAACAGGATACCGTTCAGGTAATGTTTGGTATGATGCAACAGGTGTAGAAGTAGATGATCCTTCATTAATTACGCAAGAGTCTGATGGTAATGTAACACCTTATTTAAAGAATGATGATCCACAAAGAGAAGATCGTTACCAAGCGTTTAAAGATTATGAGCCTGAAACAATTCTCATGCCTCGTATATCTTTCTCATTCCCTATTTCAGATGAAGCACAATTCTTTGCACATTATGATGTTTTAACACAAAGACCTCCTACTGCAAATAGATTAGACCCAACTGAGTATTTGTTTATGGATAATACTGTTGGAGGTTTAGTTAATAATCCAGACTTAAAAGCAGAGAAAACAATTGATTACGAATTAGGTTTTGCACAAACACTAAGTAAGCGTTCTGCATTAACCTTGTCAGCATTCTACAAAGAAATGCGTGATATGATTCAGGTTGTAGCAGTACCTTATGCTTACCCAGTAGATTACATGACTATGCAAAACCAAGACTTTGGTACGGTTAAAGGATTTTCTGCAGCATATGATCTAAGAAGAACAGGAAATGTTAGTTTAACAGCTAATTATACATTACAGTTTGCTGACGGAACAGGTTCTGGATCTTATTCCGCTTTTAGTTTAGTCAACACAGGAATGCCAAATCTTAGGACTTTAATCCCGTTAGATTACGATCAAAGACACGCTATTACTACCACTGTAAACTACTCTTTTGATGAAGGTAAAGATTACAATGGGCCGGTATTATTTGGTAAGCAAATATTTGCAAACGCAGGAGCTAATTTCATTGTTACAACAGGCTCTGGAACACCATTTAGTAAGCAAAGTAATATTACTCAAGAAGCTGCTTCAGGAATTAATGATCGTTCTGTGTTAGAAGGTTCTATTAACGGTTCAAGATTGCCTTGGTCGTTCAGAGTTAGTTCTAGATTTAGTAAGCGATTTGCTATTAAATGGGATACTAAAGAAGGAGCAAAAAAGCAAGCTAATGTAAACGTATACTTGCAAGTTCAAAACGTTTTAAATAACCAAAATGTAATTTCGGTATATAGAGCAACTGGTAACCCTGATGATGATGGTTACTTAACAAATGCTGCTGCACAGGCAGAAATTAACTCTAAGAATGATCCTCAATCATTCAGAGATTTATACCAGATGGCAGTAAATAATCCTAATAATTACAGTATGCCAAGAATGGCTAGATTAGGTATAACACTTGACTTTTAATAAGAATTATAATGTTTGATAAAAAGGAAATATCCATGAGAATAGTTTCAAACACATTATTAGCCATTGCTGTAGTGTTTTCTACAGCAGTAATGGCCGAAGAAAATGTTGGTCAAAATCAAAGTGCTTCAAACTCGAATGCTCGTGTTGCAGCAGGTTGTGCGCCTTCAACATCTCAAACAGACTTAGATATCAATAACATCCGTACAACCATCATGGCTGGTGGTGATATGTGGTGGGATTTAAACAATGCTAAGTATGAGATTCCAAAAAATAGTAATAAACACTCTATGTTTGCTGGTGCACTTTGGATTGCTGGCGTTTCTGATGGAGGGCAGCTGAAAGTAGCTGCTCAAACATATCGTCAAACAGGAGATGATTTTTGGACTGGACCACTAGACCCTGCAACAGGATCTATTTCTCCATCTGAATGTGATGAGTGGGATCAGCACTTTAAAATCAATCGATCAGATGTAGAGGAGTTCTTAGCATTTATGGATAACCCTGACGCATATCCAAGCTATGTTGTTCCAGATGTTATTAAGCAATGGCCTGCAAAAGGAAACGATGAAGGAATTGCCGGAGATAGAAATATTGCTCCATTCCACGATGTAGATGGTGATGGAGAGTATAATTATGAAGTAGGTGATTATCCTGATTTTAACATTTCTGGAGATGATGTTGATGCTGAGTTATTTGGTGATCAAAACTTGTTTTGGGTATTTAACGATAAAGGCAATGTACATACAGAAACAGGAGCTGAGTCAATTGGTCTAGAAATTCACGCTCAAGCATTTGGTTTTGCTACGGATGATGAAATCAATGATATGACCTTCTATAACTACAAAATCATCAATAGAGCAACTACAAAGTTATTAGATGCATACTTTGGTCAATGGGTAGATCCAGATTTAGGATTTTACTTAGATGATTATGTAGGTTGTGATGTAAGTAGAGGATTGGGTTACTGTTATAATGGGGATGCAGAAGATGAAGGTGCTGCTGGTTATGGTTTAAACCCTCCATGTATCGGTGTAGATTTCTTCCAAGGGCCTTTAGCTGATGAGAACGATGGTATAGATAACGATCGTGATGGTTTAATTGACGAAGGAGAAGACGGAATTGATAATGATGCAGATGGTTTGACAGATGCAGATGATGATGATGAGCGTGAACAAATTATTATGTCAAAGTTTGTTTATTATAATAATGATTTTACAGTTACAGGAAATCCTTCTGAAGCACAGCATTTTTATAATTATTTGCGTGCAATATGGAAAGATAACGTTGATTTCACATACGGTGGAAATGGAAAGGAAGGTACAATAGTTTGTGATTTCATGTTTCCAGATGACTCTGATCCTAATGGATGGGGAGTAGGAGGTTCTCTTGACAACCCAATAACTATGCCAGTTTGGTCT